>JAFDDO010000065.1 GCA_019310825.1 Deltaproteobacteria bacterium
AGTCTGTGCTGAATTTTGCCCGGAAGAGGCCATAAACCTAAAGGACAATCTGTGCGGTTCATGGTTTATTTCAGATACTGATTACGGGCCAATGGTCCATGCTCAACTTGGCATCGGGGAAGAAAACTCCGGAAAGCTGGTGAGCTTGGTAAAAAAAGAGACCAGGGCCATTGCTGAGGAATTAAAAGCCGATTGGATACTGGTTGATGGATCACCTGGCATCGGCTGTCCTGTGATAGCTCCTCTTGCCGGTGCTGACCTGATACTCGTGGTTACAGAACCGACGACATCTGGACTCCATGACCTCAACCGCGTGGTAGATCTTGCGGAACACTTTAAGATCCCTACATGCGTATGTATAAATAAATCAGACCTGAACCAGGAAGTTGCAGAAAAAATCCAGGAGACATGTCTAAAAAGACAAATTTTCATGCTGGGGCTGATTCCATTTGATCCCGATGCCGTGTCAAGCGTAGTAGCTGGCAGACCCCTGGTAGAAAACTCAGACGGGCCGGGTGCCATGGCTATAAGGAAAATTTGGAAAAAATTAGAAAAGGTTGCCCTTGATCAGAAGAAAAAGTAAAAGTGCATGGTGCAAAATGTCCGTTAATAGGATAAATTAGTCATCATCTTTAACAGTGGCCGCATGTTTTTGGCCAAAAGAACTAATTATAGGGAGAATAAACGATTGAAGGAAAAACCAGCAAATCCTATGACAAATCCTGTTCTTGAGGAGCAGGACGAAAGGATTCAGGAAAAACTACGGAACATAGACAATAAAATCATGGTAATGAGCGGCAAGGGCGGTGTTGGCAAAAGCACTGTATCCATAAATCTGGCAATCGGGCTTTCCCTTGAAAATTATTATGTGGGTCTCCTGGATGTAGATCTGCACGGGCCTAATGTACCTAAGATGTTGGGTGTGGAAAAAGGAGAACTTCAACAGCGGCCGGATGGCACTGTTGGACCTGTTTACTACTCGCCCAACCTGAAGTTTATGTCTATAGAACCCCTTTTGCCCACAAGAGATTCTGCGGTTATATGGCGTGGGCCCCTCAAGACATCTGCTATAAGGCAATTTATTTACGAAATCGAGTGGGGAAAGCTTGACTATCTGATAATTGACGCGCCACCGGGGACTGGTGACGAGCCAATGACTGTGGCTCAGACCATACCCGACGCCTATGCAATAGTAGTAACTACGCCCCAAGAGGTATCACTTCTGGATGTCAGGAAATCCATAAGCTTCTGTAAACAAATCAAAATGCCGATCTTAGGCATTGTAGAAAATATGAGTGGCATGATTTGTCCACACTGCGGCAAGGCTATAGACATTTTTAAAAAAGGCGGTGGAGAGAAGCTGGCTAAAGAGATGGATATTCCCTTTCTCGGACGCATCCCTGTTGATCCGAGGGTCGTCACCACAGGGGATGCCGGGCGGCCGATTATTGCTTCATACCCCAACAGCCATACAGCAGACGCCTTTCAAAAAATTGGAAGAAACGTAATCAATGTCACACAGGCCCTAGCTGAAGAAAATAAGGAAAAGAAAGAGGAATCGAACACATGAAAATTGCAATACCAATTATAAACGGGATGCTGAGCAGCCATTTCGGCCACGCATCCCAATTCGCTATAATAGATGTTGAGAATGGAAATGTCGCTAAGACCCAACTCCTTGTACCCCCCCCACACGAGCCTGGGTCACTGCCGCAATGGCTTCACGAACTGGGAACTACTCATTTAATATGTGGAGGAATTGGAGGCAGGGCCGTGGAGATAATAGAGGCTGCCGGGATACAAGTAATTGCAGGTGTGACCACCACCGCAGACCCAGCGCGGTTGGTAGAGGATTTACTTGCCAACCGCCTCAAGGGTATAACAGGCCCCACATGTCAAGGACACGGCGAGGAAGACCATCAGTGTCAACATTAAAGGTAGTCGTTCACGGCTTGAAACTTGAAATTGTAAAGTAGAAATTTGGGAAAGACGAAACAAAAGCACAAAGGCCAAATTTCCAATTTCATCATTGATTTCACTGCAAAAAGTCTAAAACATGATTCCGCTCAAAAAGCCCGAGATGCAAGGCGAGAAATTTTCCAGGAATGAAACGTGCTTATCGTACGTCGCAGTGACTGGAAAATTGAAGCAACGCCGCAGATTGGGTTTTTTGAGCGGAATCATCATTCAAAATTCATAACTTCTTTAAGTAATAGGTAAGTGCTATGCCGATTTATGAATACCGATGTAAGGCCTGTGGAAAGGTTAACGAGATGTTGGTATTTCTCAACCAAGAGGTAAAGTGTCCTTCCTGCGGATCTGAAGATCTCACAAAATTGATATCCTCAAGCTCATCCTTTACCGGCTCCCATGGCTCAAGACTTCCCGGCTCGGGTGATACGGCCTGCTGTGGCTTCAGCCCCGGAGATGCCCCGAACTGTTCAGGGCCCGGGTCCTGCTGCGGAAAGGCCTAGCACATTCGGATCCCGCAGTTGCAATTTTGGTCGCGATCGAAACCTAAATTTTCATGTCCAAGGCTTTCTCAACCCCGGGAATGAAAATTCGCCACCTGCTCGCCTCGCTCTCTTGATACACACAGACAGACACAGACAAAAGACCTTATCCACTGGTGAACACACCAGCGGATAAATTGTCGGTGCTCCTTGGGCGCGTATTGTTTTTGCCTTTCCCTTTCGGCAGGACAAAATGTCTGTGTGTGTCCGTGGCTAATTGAAAAAGTAGTTTCACGGCAAATCAGCGATTTAATCATAATCTATGTCCTGTCTTTACTTACTTATCTCCATATTTCCTATTACGACAGAACCCTACCATGATACCAGTAGCCGTAGCAGTTTAAGCCGATAAATAAATTTTTGAGCTTCCCTAATGGTTCATTCAAAAATATTTATCTTAAAATCTGTAGCCTCAGACCAATTGATGGGCTACATTTTGGTCAGATCTAAAGACCTTTCAACGATAATATTGGTGATATGCTGTTTATTTGCTACTATAAGGTCCTATAATTCAATCAGCTTGATGTAGGTAATTATTCACACCTCATGCCAAGGAATGTGAACGGTTATGACTATAGAATTGCCCTTGTATCAGGAATGCAAGTGCCTGTAAGGAGTCCTGTATGGAAACGGGAAAGATGGCTGAGACCTTGACAAAAGAGCTTGAACAATTACTGCGTAACAAGATGGGCCCACTTTTTGAGCGTTACGGGCTGGACATAAAGGACCTGCTTACTCCCCTTAAATGGAAGCCGGTGGTCCTTATAATCGGCAACTACTCATCTGGGAAATCGACCTTTATCAACGAAATCATGGGAAGCCAAGTCCAGCGCACTGGTCAGGCACCTACTGATGATAGTTTTACCATCCTGGTTGCACCAGAGCCCAACGAACCAGAGGAAGAATTACCTGGCAGCGCAGTAGTAAATGACGAGCGTCTCCCTTTTACTCCTCTGAGACACTTTGGTGAAAGCCTTATATCCCATATGCGTTTAAAAAGGGTGACTACTCCCATACTCCAAGATTTTGCCATCATAGATACCCCTGGAATGCTGGATTCGGTCACAGAAAAGGATAGGGGCTATGACTACCTTGGTGTAGTGGGAGAACTGGCAAAGCTGGCAGACCTCATCATCCTGATGTTCGATCCCCATAAGGCAGGAACAATAAATGAAACGTATCAAACCATCCGGAGTACTCTCCCCGGCTCCACCGGAGAAGACAGGGTCATTTACGTACTGAATCGAATTGATGAATGCGAAAGCGTATCCGACCTTTTGAGGTCTTATGGGACCCTTTGCTGGAACCTCTCACAGATGACAGGCAGAAAGGATATGCCAAGGATATATCTCACCTTTGCGCCTCAGGAAGGCAAAGTGTCTCCCATGGTCCCTGAAACATGGATGAATGAACGGGAAGAGCTCAAACAGACCATGAGTTCAGCACCAAAGATGAGACTAAGCCACATACTCCAGGAAGTGGATCGAGTCGTAAGGGAACTTGGCCTGGAAATAGAGGCCATGGTTGCTTTTCGGAAACGATTCATTCATAAATTCAAAGGAGTCGTCCGCACCTGGGGTATGGCCGCCATACTGGCCTTCTTCTTTGGAGATCTGGTTATGAAACTCTTAACCGGCTATCCGGACACTCCGCTTGCAGGGGCCCTACTGGCCGGGAATATAAGTTTTGAATATTTCCTTTGGCCGATTGTATGGGCCTTGCTGGTCGTAGCTTTAGCTTCTCTGTACGTTCAACGTATACTTTTTCCCAAATTCACAAAAAATACTTTAAAAGACCTGGATAACTTGATCCCCCTTGAGACTGCCTATAAAAAAGACCTCTGGAACAGGGCGAAGCACCGGATAAATAAACTCATAGAAAAACAGGCCAGGAGACAGATATTGATTACACATGGCCGCTACCTTAGAAAGATAGAGCACTTTCTCGATAAAGATCTTAGCCGTTTTTTCGAACGTATTTGACTGAAAAAATAGGGATTTTCGGCCAAGCGCTATTTTGTGCCTTGCCTTTTAGAAAAATCCTGAGTTTATAGTATTTTGAAAAAATCTTAAAATGGAGGCCTTATGTCCGGTCATTCAAAGTGGAGCACAATAAAACATAAAAAGGCAGCACAGGACGCCAAGCGTGGTAAAGCTTTCTCCAAGATCATAAAGGAAGTAACGGTAGCCGCACGTATAGGTGGGGGAGACCTTGCAGCCAACCCAAGACTGAGGACTGCAATAGCGGCTGCAAAGGCCGAAAATATGCCCAAGGACAATATAGAGCGGGCGATTAAAAAGGGTACTGGCGAACTTGAGGGAGCAAATTATGAGGAAGTCACTTATGAGGGTTATGGTCCGGGAGGAGTGGCAATACTGGTTGAGACTATTTCAGACAACCGCCAGCGCACCGTAGCGGATGTTCGGCATATCTTTGCTAAGAGGGGCGGCAACCTTGGAGAGCCGGGAAGCGTGGCCTGGATATTCGAGAAAAAAGGACTCATACTGGTTGAGAAGGATAAGGCCGATGAAGAAACCCTTATGACTATAGCCCTTGAAGCAAATGCCGAAGATATACAAGAGCAGGAATCCGAATGGGAGGTATCCACTGCCCCTGAATTCTTCGAAGACGTAAAATCAGCCCTGAAGGCTAATAGCATTCCTGTATTGACCACCGAAATCACCATGTTACCCTGCAATACGGTCAGTATTAAGGACGAAAAGCAGGCAAGCCAGATCCTGATACTTATGGAGGACCTGGAAGAAAACAGCGATGTCCAAAACATTTACGCCAACTTTGATATTCCTGATGAAATCCTTGAAAAGGTCGGCTAGGGATGCCAAGGGATATCATTCTGGGCATTGATCCCGGATCGCGGGCTACCGGTTATGGAATTGTGTCATGGAAGGATAACAGGCTCCATTTCGTCAACGCAGGTGTTATCCGCCCGCGCACGGAACTCACCTTTGCAGAGCGGCTTGAAAAACTCTATTCAGGTCTAAAGGAAATAATAGGTAGTCACAATCCAACCGTCTCAGCAGTAGAAGGCGTCTTTCATTCAGTTAACGCAAAGGCTGCTTTGTTACTTGGTCATGCCAGGGGGGTGTTAATTTTGGCGGCAGTCCATGGAGGTCTCCCTGTATTCGAGTACTCGCCCACGACGGTTAAACAGGCAGTGGTTGGCTACGGCAGGGCAGAAAAGACCCAGGTGCAACACATGGTCAGGGTACTTCTCAACCTGTCCCAAAAACCCGCTCAGGATGCTGCGGATGCACTTGCTGTGGCTATATGCCATGCCCACTCTTCAAGCAACCGCCCAATACCAGGTTCAGTGAAAGGGAACGGCTGATGATCGGCTATATCAAGGGCGAGAAACAGGGTCAATGGGACCGGGGTGTTATAGTTGATGTAAATGGGGTCGGCTATGAAATTCAAATGCCCTCTTCATCCCTGGCCAAATTGCCTCCATCCGGTAATGAACTGACAATCTTTACCCACCTTGTGTGGAAGGACGACACGCTTTCACTCTACGGATTTGAAAAAATTGAAGCCAGGGACATGTTCAGGCTGTTGCTGGAAGTTTCCGGAGTAGGCCCCAGACTGGCACTGAATATCCTATCAATGCTATCTGCTGAAGAACTCCTACAGATACTGGCCAGAGAAGAGAATAAAAGACTCCGGGCCATCCAAGGTATAGGCGAAAAAACCGCGGCAAGATTGTGTATTGACCTGAAGGAAAAGGCCAAGGCCATACTGACGAAGAGACAGTGGGATATTGAATCCTCCCCGCATATTGAGCAACCGGGTAAGGGAGACCTGTGGGATGACGCACTCTCAGCACTCACCCATCTTGGTTATGGTTCATCTGAGACCAAGGCCGCCCTTGCCAGGGCTTTTGCCTCTGCAGGTGAAACTGCAGGCATTGAAGATCTGGTGAAAAAAGCCCTGCAGGGTCTGGCAAAAACTCGTACAAAACAGGCATGACAGCAGAAAACATCGCAAACAGAACGGAGGACTCGAATCTGAGCCCCGAACCCTTGCAGGAAGACAAATCTTTCGAGCCTGGGATAAGGCCTAAATCTCTTTCTGAATACATAGGCCAACAGGAGGTCAAGGCCAGCCTCGATGTCTTTATCACTGCAGCAAGAAAAAGAGGCGAGGCCCTTGACCATGTATTGATCCACGGTCAGCCAGGCCTGGGCAAAACCACTCTTGCCCACATAATTGCAACAGAGCTTGGGGTAAGCTTCAGATCTACCTCTGGTCCTGTGATAGAAAGGCCGGGAGACCTGGCCGCCATACTGACCAATTTACAGCAGGGAGACGTGCTGTTCATTGATGAAATTCACCGGCTGAGTCCTGTGGTGGAGGAAATACTCTACCCTGCAATGGAGGACTTTCAGCTGGATCTGATAATCGGACAGGGCCCCAGTGCAAGGACAATCAAGATCGAGATTCCACGTTTTACTCTGGTTGGGGCAACTACAAGGGCCGGGCTGCTCTCACCGCCCCTCAGAGATCGCTTCGGCGTAGTACTGAGAGTAAATTTTTATCAGGATGACGAGTTATGCGCAATTGTTAACCGGTCTGCCAGGCTCATGGTCATTGAAATTGACCAACAAGGTGCTCTTGAGATCGCAAAGAGGTCAAGAGGTACTCCCAGAATAGCAAACAGGCTCTTAAGAAGGGTCCGGGACTATGCAGAAGTCAGGGCCAACGGAAGCATATCCCGCCAGATAGCAAACAAGGCTCTACGCTTGCTGGAAGTCGATCATCAAGGTCTTGACCGCATGGACCGTGAAATTTTAGCTGCCATCATAGATAAGTTCAAGGGCGGGCCGGTCGGACTTGACACCCTTGCCACATCCGTAGGAGAAGAAAAAGGCACACTGGAAGATGTCTATGAGCCCTTTTTAATACAAAGAGGTTACATGCACAGGACCTCCAGAGGCAGAATTGCAACAGATCTTGCCTATGAGCACTTAGATCGTAAGAGAAGGTGATAGAAAAACCGTTCAAAGGTTCAGAGGTTCAGGGTTCAACGGGTCAAGAAAAAGATAAACATCGAACATCGAACGTCCAACATCGAATTTTGAATGGAAAAAGATAAAGAAACAGACTTATGACCTGGAAAAAACTACTAATTATTACAGGAGACGGGATATCAGTATGCTTCAGCCTTCAACCTAAATAACCGTTGAATGTTCGGTATTGGATATTTGTTTTTCATTGGACGTTCGATGTTCGATGTTCGACGTTTATCTTTTAATGTAACACTGAACCCTGAACCTTTGAACGCCTACAAAAATTGATTACTTAGTAACAACTTAAATTTACAATAAATCACGAAAGGTTACGATTTCAATGCCTACCATCTTACCACTGGATCCAGAAAAACTTCGTCTGAACATAGATCCTCAAAACCTTGGTTTTCAAAAACTTAGCCAGCTTAAAACTGAGGAAAGACCTTTAGTAGCCCAGGAGAGAGCCATCCAGGCCCTAACTTTTGGCCTGAGAATGGAACATCCTGATTTCAATATATATGTTGCAGGGATTAATGAAACAGGGCTTTCCGAACTAGCCCGGTCTTATGTAGAGGAAGTAGCCAAAGACACGCACCCTCTGCCTTCTGACTGGTGTTATGTCCACAACTTCCGTAATCCGGATAAACCTTCCGGAGTGGAGCTTCAGGAGGGCAAAGGCCGGGAATTTAAGAAGGACATGGCAGACTTACTGGATGAGCTGAAGCTCCAAATACCTAAAGTCTTTGAAGCCGAGGCGTATATTTCCCGTAAAGAAGAAGTGATAAAGGCATTCAATAAAGACCGTAAAAATGTATTTCAAAAATTGGATAACAAGGTACGCGAAAAAGGCTTTCTATTGCAGTCAGAACAGACAGTCATGATGGTAGTTCCGGCAAAGGAAGACGGTACTGCTCTCACCCCTGAGGATCTGTCAAAGATGTCTGAAGAGGAACGGAAAGAGCTCAAGGCAAAGAGTGGAGAATTTCACAAGGATATGGGAGATGCCATGAGGCGCATTCAACAGTTAGAACAGTCAGTGCGCCGGAGGCTGAAAGAGCTGGATCAGGAGGTTGCCAAACAGACAGTTGACACCTTACTGGAACCCCTGATGAAAAAATATGAATCTATCAAAATACTCCGGGACTACTTTGCTGATATAAGAGACGACGTGGTCCGGCACATGGATGACTTTCGCCCTAAAAGCGAGGCTACTCAGGCCTTGCCCTTTGCATTCCCAGGAGCTGGTCCGTCCTTTACCCAGTACGAAGTAAACATATTGGTTGACAATTCAGAAACCAAGGGGGCCCCTGTTGTTATAGAAAGCAACCCGAGCTATCCAAACCTGTTTGGTGTCGTTGAGCGAAAGGCCCAGTTCGGTGCTCTCTTTACGGATTTTACCATGATCAAGTCAGGCGCAATTCACCGTGCAAACGGCGGTTATTTGCTCATAAAAGCCCTTGATCTCTTAAAATGGCCTTTTTCATATGAAGCCATGAAAAGGGCACTAAGAAATAGAAAAATTGAGATAGAAGACCCTGGAGAACAGTTCGGATTATTCACAACCAAGGCCCTGAAACCCGAACCAATCCCTTTGCGTATAAAGATAGTACTTATGGGAAATCCCTTCGTCTATCAACTCCTTTATAACTACGACGAAGACTTTAAAGAACTTTTCAAAGTCAAGGCCCACCTTGACGTCCATGTTGACAGGAACGAAGAGAGGCTGGAGCAATTCATGCGCTCAACCAAGGCCTTTATAGAAAGGGAAAATTTAAGGGACATGCACATGAGCGGAGTTGCAAGTCTTATAGAATTCAGCTCTGAGCTGGCGGGGTCCCAGGAAAAGCTCAGTCTAAAAATATCGGATATTGCAGACTTGTTGCGAGAAGCTGATTTCTGGGCGAAATCTGAAAACAGCGAACTTGTCGAGGATAAGCATATCCAGAAGGCAATTGATGAAAAGGCTTATAGGTGCAACCTGTATGAGGACCATCTGCATGAAATGCTCAAAAAAGATATCCTTAAGGTGGCAACAACCGGCAAGGCCGTGGGCCAGGTAAATGGGCTGTCCATCTATGACCTTGGTGACTATATGTTTGGCAGACCCTCCAGAATCACGGTGAATATAGCTCTCGGCAAAGAAGGTGTTGTAAACCTGGAGAGGGAGGCTGATCTCAGCGGCAGCATTCATACAAAAGGCGTGATGATACTGGCCGGGTATCTAAAGGCCCACTTCGCGGCAGACTGCCCCTTGAGCCTCAGTGCCTCTATATGCTTTGAGCAGAGCTACGGCATGGTCGAGGGAGACTCTGCCTCCGGTGCAGAGCTGTTCACCCTGTTGTCAGCGCTCTCTGATGTGCCGATTGACCAGGGAATTGCCGTAACCGGTGCTGTCAGCCAAAAAGGAGAAATTCTGCCGGTAGGGGGTGTCACCAGAAAAATCGAGGGTTTCTTTGACATCTGCGAGGCGAGGAACTTGACAGGAGAGCAGGGAGTAATAATACCAGAGAGCAACGTCAAAGACCTTATGCTCAAGCCAAAAATAGTAGAGGCCGCAAAGCAGGGCAAATTCCATATCTGGGCCATATCCAAGGTGGAAGAAGGCTTGGAAATACTGACCGGCCAACCTGCCGGAATCCCTGGACCTGGCGGACGCTATCCGAAAAATTCAGTATTTGCGAAAGTAAATGACAGGCTGAGGAAACTTGCTGAAAAGGCCAAACTCTACATGCAAAAAGAGTAAGCGTTCACAGGGCACCGCATCTGCTTTGTTGTCGGGCACTTGAAGTACATGAAGTACGTCTGCGTATCCTCCGCCTCGCATCTGCAGCACCTTGTAAACGCTTATAGTTCGGTAGGTTGTGGTAAAACGGGCGTTGTAACCCCGTGAACGATTACGAAAAGAAATGGCGTGAAGAAATCACAGGAGAAAAAAATGAGACTTAATATCATCACTTCCCA
>JAFDDO010000066.1 GCA_019310825.1 Deltaproteobacteria bacterium
GTTCGAATGGACCGTATTCAATCTCCATCTGATAAAAACGCCCTTTGCCTAAACTAACCGGTGGACATCTCCGTCCGGCCAGATGCAAAAACTGCCCTTTAAAGATAAGATTCAGACTCTCCTTGTCTACGCCTGCGATATCTGCCACAACGTAGACAGCGTCAGGACCTTCATAAATATCTACGGCCGGAACCCAGCCTTCCCTGGAAAGCATAATAGGCATTGAAACCCGAAAGGCATCATCTACCGAACGTTTTACCCGATCTTGCAGCAGCTCAAAGTCACGCTCCACCTTTATCTTTATGACCGGCATAGCTCCCTCCGTAGCCTTTCAAATCCCCTTGAATCCCCTTTCAAATCCCCTTGAATCCCCAGATCGTTCTATTCTCATGTCTTCTCAACTTAGAACTCACGAATCAAGAATTTGATTTTCGGTAAACCCTGAACCTTTGAACCTCAAACGGCTTCACTTATCTTTTTGAAAAAATAATAGTTTATATACCATTGGCAAGCAAGACAAAGAAGAAAATTTGCTCTGGATATTTCATATAAGATAAAAGCAGCAAGCACCGAGTAGGCTGTTCGTCGTACAATTACTGCCATTGAGGTCCATGATATAAAATTTGCCAAGGAGATCATACAACAGGTCATAACCAACTTGGGGGATCATACAAAAATTGCCTCTATTGCCATAGATCGTGGCTTTATGGACGGCGCCTTGCTGCGGTGGCTTAATTCTGAAGACATAATCTTTTACATCCCGGCCAAGTCCAGCTCAGTGCTGCGTCACAAAATTCGCCTGCGCTTATTGAAATATCCAGATTTGCTCTTGACTCAGGCACTGGTCTCATGTAATAGAAAGACCTCTTTTATTCCTCCTTGCCCTGATGGGAGTTGCTCAATATGCATCCTGGATCAGGGCCGGATAATATAGCCCATAGGGAGGGCATATATGAAATTACGGCATTACGAAACATTTTATCTTCTCCATCCAGACCTCAGTGACGAGGAACGCACAGGCATCTCGGAAAAACTCCAGCAAATCATAACCAGCGTGCATGGCGTAATGGTAAAGATTGATCCATGGCCCTTACAAAAACTTGCTTACAGGGTGCAAAAACAGACCCAAGGCTATTATGTGGTAATGGAGTATGGTGCATCTGCCGAATCCATTGCGGAACTCACCCGCAGGCTGCGGTTGGATGAGGGCGTGATGAAATTCGTTACCACAAAAATAAGTCATGAATTTGATGCTGAGGCGCTTGTCAAGGCCCAGGACGAGTCTGCTCCGCCTGCTGAAACTGTTGAAGAGGCTTTGGATTCCACCCAGTCCACTGAGGAAAGAGAAGAGAAATGAGACAAATGCAAAATCCAAGAAATAATCGTCCCGGGCGCCGACGCGTATATATACGCCGGAAGGTCTGTCGCTTTTGTGCCGATAAGTCCCTGGCCATAGACTATAAAGACCATAGAACCTTAAGGCATTTTATCACAGAAAGGGGAAAGATACTGCCCCGCCGTATTACCGGGACCTGTGCCAAGCATCAAAGAAGCCTGACTTCGGCCATCAAGCAGGCCAGAATAATGGCCTTGTTGCCATTCACCTCTAGTCATACAATTAAAGATTAGCGATTTATAACCGTTTAGGGTTCAAAAATTCAAAATTCACGAATCAACGGCCTAGATTTTCGTGAACCCCTGAACCCTGAAATCTCAAACATTAAAGCCTGAAACTTTAATATAAAGCAGTTGGCTTATCCTCCAAACCTCTCAAGCAAATGGACCCTGGCTTCTGTCGTCCTTCTTGTACCCATTATATTTGAGAGTATCGCACCCCTGTTCCAGCTTGTAGCACCAGGAATTCTTGTTGTGTTGACCGAAGGGATCAGTCTTAGTCTGGCAAACTCAATCATTTTTGGGAACTTAGCCTTAGGAATTTTGCTCTGCTGGCTAACCATGAGGCCGGAGGCCTTGATCTGGTTAATCCAGACTGCGGGGCTTGCCATAGTCCTCGTGGTTGCGAGAAAAAAGGATTGGTCCGGGATCAAGACCCTTATGGCAGGTTTTGCCTATCTTTGTGTAACATTCATGATGGTTGTGCTTAGTGCTGGATCAGGCCATGATCTGCTTGACGGATATAATAAGATTATCCAGGCAATATCCGAGAATCTGGATCAAAGTCTGGCCCTCTATAAAGAAAAATCATCCGGCATATACCCTCTAGAATTAGAAAACTGGTTCCGGCAATTTAAAGAAGTCATTATACGCTTTTTGCCTGGACTATTGGGTTCGATCTTTGTGATCACAAGCCTGAGTAATATATTAGTACCAAAAATATATCTGGCCGAAAGGCTCAAAAATGAGGCATTTGCGCCGGTGTTCACTCAATGGAAACTACCTGAACCACTTATCTGGGTGATAATAACAGCAGGTGCATTGGCATTTTGGGGAAAAGGTATATTTAATGTCTGCGGAGAAAATGCCCTGCTGGTACTGAGCAGTATCTATTTCTTGCAAGGACTGGCAATAGTTGCCTTTTATTTTGAAAAACTGAAGGTCCCTGCATTCATCCGCTGGATCATATATATATTGCTTTGCATCCAGTGGTATGGTCTAATACTTGTTGTTATTATAGGAGTATCTGATGTGTGGTTTGCTCTGAGAGCTAGGGTACCAGCAGCCAAAGAGCCTTAAAAGCCATCAATTGCTAAATTATTTTAAACAAATATTCCCTCGAGGTTTCAGATAAATGGAAATTATTCTTAAAGAAACTATCCCTTCTCTCGGGAAGGCCGGAGATATAGTTAAGGTTGCAAATGGTTATGCCCGCAATTTCCTAATGCCTAAAGGCAAGGCCATATTTGCCAACAAAAAGAATATGTCTCAGGTTGAGCGGCAGCAGGCATCTATCGTGGGCAAGGCTGCCAAGGAACGCGATGAGTTTGATGCCTTGGCCAGCAAGCTTGGTGATCTGAAAATCAGCATACCGGTCCGGGTAGGTGAAATGGATCGGCTTTATGGCTCTGTTACCAATCTGGATATAGCCAACGTTATAGAATCACAAGGGTATTCAATTGATCGCAAAAAAATACAGCTGGACGAGCCCATCAAGGCCCTTGGCGAATTTGAGGTCCCGGTAAAACTCAGTCCTGATGTCAAGGCCATAGTCAAGGTCAATGTAGTCCCCAAAGAATCTTTGTGACACTAAGCAATCGCCAAAGATGTCTATAGCATCTCTTAAGACTGTTATTAAACCCTCTGAATACCGCCTTCCGCCACAAAACGTACAAGCAGAGCAGTGTGTCCTCGGAGGCATTCTAATCGAGGATCAGGCCCTTCTGAAAGTTGTTGAGTTTCTGCAGCCGGAAAACTTCTACAAAGAGGCCCATGGCATTATCTATGCTGCCATACTTGATCTTTTTAACAAAAATGAGCCCCAAGACCTTGTGACTGTTCACAATGCCTTGAAATCCATGGGAAAACTTGAGGCAGTCGGGGGGACGGCCTACCTTGCAGAAATCACGGAAACTATGCCGGTGGCCGCCAATATCGGCTACTATGGCAAAATCGTTTGGGACAAGGCCGTCCTGCGCAAGCTTATTCAAAAGGTATCAGACATATCCACCCTCTGTTACGAAGAAGCAGGAGAGGTAGACGAGGTCCTGGAATCTGCCGAGGCATCCATATTTGAAATCTCCGAGGCCAAAATCCGTCAGGCTTTCCACCCTCTTAAGAGCATACTTAGAGACAGTATCAAAAAGGTTGAGGATCTGTATGAGCGCAAAGAACTGATTACCGGTGTCCCGACAGGCTTTACAGATCTTGACAAGCTGACCGCAGGATTTCAGCCATCTGACCTTATTATCATTGCAGGTCGTCCCAGCATGGGCAAGACGGCCTTTGCTCTGAATATCGCGCAACACGCAGCCATTGCCAACGATATTTGTGTTGCGATCTTCTCTTTGGAAATGTCTAAGGATCAACTGGCCATAAGGATGTTGTGTTCAGAGGCCAAGGTAAACGCACAGAAGGTAAGGACAGGTTTCCTGAGTGAGCGGGACTGGCCAAAGCTGATAAATGCTGCGGGTCACCTAACTGAGGCCCCTATCTTTATCGATGATACACCAGCCTTATCTGTCATGGAAATAAGGGCCAAGGCCAGGAGGCTTAAGAGCAAACACGGCCTTGACCTTGTATTGGTAGATTACATGCAACTCATGAGGGGCAGGGGACGCAACGAGAGCCGAGAGCAGGAAATCTCCGAGATATCAAGGTCACTTAAGGCAATGGCCAAGGAACTGAATGTACCTGTGGTAGCCCTGTCTCAACTTAATCGCAAGGTGGAGGACAGGCCGAACAAAATACCGCAGATGTCTGATCTCAGGGAGTCAGGAGCTATAGAACAGGACGCTGATGTAATAGCCTTCATTTACAGAGACGAAGTCTATAATCGATCTGAAGAAAATCCGAACAGAGGTAAGGCTGAAATCATTGTGGCCAAGCAAAGAAACGGTCCCATTGGTAGTGTAAAGCTGACCTTTCTGGACAAATACGCTACTTTTGGTAACCTCTATCGCGAATCAGAATATTGAACCTCTATTACATAAGCTCTTGCAGGAAGGTGGCGCAACGCCATCAGAGGAGCTCATAACAAACCTCAGAGTCTATTTAGGGGAGCTTTACTCCTGGAATCGGCGCATCAACCTTACCGGCCTTAAGACCATGGAAGAAATGGCCATCAAGCACGTCGGTGACACCTTGACTCTGATTCGTTTTCTGCCGGGAGGTGTTCGTCACGTATTGGATATAGGTACAGGCCCTGGTGTCCCAGGATTTATCCTCAAGTTGTTTCGCCCCGATCTTGAAATAGTGCTTATTGATACCATTCGAAAGAAGGTCTCATTTCTCAGTACCATAATCGCAATAATCGGCCTTACGGGTATTTGGGCGGAGCACTGCCGAGTGGGCTCCAAAGATATACCCAGGCATCTCCCGCCTGAAGGCTTTGATGTAATTGTCAGCCAGGCAGTGGGTCCTCTGGATGAGCTAGCCCGCATGGCCCTGCCTTTACTGTCACCAAACGGTCTAGTAATAGCCATGAAGGGACCAAAGGCAGATAAAGAATTGGAACGGAAAATGGGCTATCTACAAAGACATGGATGGAAAACAGGTATCATAAGGACTCAAACACCCGTTAGTGGTTTTCGACGAAATCTCGTTATGTTAAGAAGATACTGATCCATTTACAAAAGACGCTTGCAGGACAAATGGCCGAACTACATTTGTGGCAACGGGACATCCTGATTCTAATCCTTCTTGGCTGGAGCAACTTTCTGCCTATACTGGGAAGGGTCGTCCTTAAGGAACGCCTTTCCGCTCCTTTGGACCTGGGATACAAGTGGATAGATAATCTTTATATATTGGGCCCGCACAAGACCTGGAGGGGACTAATTATTTCAGTCATTGGGACTGGTCTGGCCGGTCACTTCACGCCTTTTGGCCTTGTTCTCGGGCTTAAGCTCGCCATATGTTCCATGTCCGGCGACCTGATCTCAAGCTTTGCAAAACGACGTATGGGTTTAAAGAGTGGTAGCAAGGCCTTTTTTCTGGATCAGGGCCTTGAATCTTTTCTCCCCTTATGGATACTTAAAGACAGCCTTTTTATTTGCTGGACCGAGATAATCCTGATAATCTCTTCCTTTACATTACTGGAAGTTGGCCTATCCCCACTTCTTTATATGCTTCATGTCAGGAGAAATCCCCACTGAATTCATGGCTCTCTTAAAAACTGACCTCCACATACATACTTCTGAAGACCCTGAAGATCTTATCCTATACAACGCTATCGAACTCATAGATATGGCCTACAGGTTGGGATACTCAGTGCTGGCCATAACCAACCACAACTGTGTTACCTATAGCGAATATCTCAGGGATTATGCCAGGGAAAGAGAAATAGTGTTGATACCCGGTATGGAGGCAACAATTCAAGGTCGGCACGTACTTCTCCACAACCTGGATTTTAAGCAGGTAAAACGCGACAAAATCACTAACCTGGAATTTTTGAAGCGACCCGACAATCTGATAATTGCTCCTCACCCATTCTTTCCCAGTCCTGTGGCACTCAGGGGCATGCTGAGACGACACGTCAATCTTTTTGACGGAGTGGAACATTGCCACTGTTATACTGAACGGCTGGACTTTAACCGCCCTGCAATAAAATTTGCAAAAGAATACAATCTCCCCATGATTGGTACTTCTGACGCTCACCAAAGATGCCAGTTCCACACAACTTACTCGCTCATAGAAGCAGAACCTGATCCAGAGTCAGTTATCCAGGCCGTCAAGTCCGGCAACGTCCGGATAGTCACGCGCCCCCTTCCCCTGTTTCTTCTGCTGAAGATCAACTTAAAGATGTTTTGGAGAAACAAAATTCTGAAAAGGTTTTAAGTTTTAGCCTCTATTTATTGAAAGCAGTATGTCCATATGATACTAAACGGATACAGTTTATGAAAACTCTCGCACATATCCAAAAAACCGTTCTATTCATACTGGCTTTTTTGCTGATTCTTCCAGTAACAGGCCTGACGGCCTCATTACCTGAAGGGACTTTTGCCGAACAAATTAAAGAAGAAAAAACACCTTCTGAATTCGAGACAAGTCCATCACCAGAAGCTGATCCATGGCGCATAGAGGCCCTTCACCTCACCTATTTCCACTCTTCAGGTGTGATCATAGGTGAAGGTGCGGTCCAGGTCTGTAGGGGTAATCTCAAGGTCTGTGCGGACCGAATCATGTATGACAGGCGTAATGCCAGGGTGTGGGCAAACGGCAATGTGGTCATATACCTCGACTTGGATGTGCTGAAGGGAACCGAAGGAGAACTGAATCTCAATACATTTACAGGTACAGTAGAAAATGCTGATCTCTTCTTGCAAAGAAACAACATTCACCTTCTGGCCAAACAGATTTGGAAAACAGGTCCTGAAGAATATCGGGCAAAACATGCCACTATCAGCACATGTCCCCTTCCCAAGCAGGCATGGAATTTTAAGTGTCGAGATCTTAAACTCACGATTGGAGGCATGGCCTTTGCCAAAAGCAGTTTCTTCAACATAAGAGACATTCCTATACTCTATAGTCCTTGGATTGTATTGCCCATAAACAAATACAGAAAAACAGGGTTACTGTTACCCTATTTCACTACGTCCAAAAATAATGGGGCAGAACTCAACGTCCCCTTCTTCTGGGCCATTAACGACAGTATGGACGCCACTTTTTATCAGCATTCCATGAGCAAAAGGGGATGGATGGAGGGAGTGGAGTTCCGCCACGCATTTTCCCGGGAAGACAAGGGCATCCTCAGATACAATTTTCTGGTAGACACGCATGAAGACGACGACTTTAACGATGATGGGTACACAAGGGGTAATGAAAAACGCTGGTGGTTGAGGGCAAAGGCGGACCAACAACTCCCCTGGGACCTTGAGGCAAAGGTGGACGTGGACTTGCTCAGTGACAGGGATTACTTGCTGGAATTTGACCAGGGTCCAATGGGTTACGATGAAACAGACAATATTTTCCGAAAGACCTTTGGCCGCTCACTGTCCGATGAAACGGATCTGATACGCCCCTCAACTCTCCAGATAACCAAACTGAACCTTGACATGTTTTTTGGAGGCGAAGGCCGGTATAACGATAACATGGAGGCAGGGGAACAGGATTCCACTGTACAGACATACCCCAGGTTGGTGCTTCACGGATTTGCCAAGCCTCTCTTTAATTCCCCTTTTTACTATGACTGGGCCACCTCGTATGTACACTATTGGAGGGAGGTAGGCCTCAGGGAACAACGCCTGCATATGGAACCAAGTGTATCTTTGCCGTTGAACCTATATAACTTGGCCGATTTAATTTTAAGCGGAACCGTCGAAGAAACCATGTATGAGGTCAGCGGCCATGATCCGGAACAGAACCCTGATAGCCATTCCAACAGGCTGCTCTATAACATAGACGCCGACCTGAGTACAACTTTTGGGCGTGCCTACTATCTTTCTGGCGAAAAGACTATGAGACACAGCATACGGCCTAGGCTAACTTACCAGTATCGCCCTTCTGAAAACCAGGACGACCTGCCTGACATAGACGCTCTGGATCGGCTTGAGCCTGTAAATCGAATTACATTATCCCTGCTCTCGTTCCTCAGTAGCAAAACCCCCCTTGGCAACAACAGATTTGCATACACAGACCTTGTAAGATTTTCCTTGGAGCAGAGTTACGACACCAAGGAAAGGAGCAATCTACCCGGTGAAGATGACCAGAGGCATTTTTCCGACATTTGCGCTGAATTGGATTTTCAACCCCTGCCCAACCTCTTCATGCGCTATGACACTAGCTACAATGTCTATGGAAAAGGCTTTACCAAATATAACTTCCTGGGACGCTTATCAAACTCTGCGGATGATCGTCTGGATCTGGAATATAGATACAACTGCCTTGCTCACATAAATGAAGTAAACCTGGAAATACATACTGGATTTTCACCTTCCTGGTATGGAATGTGCGGGTTAAAGAGGAATATCGCTAACGACTCAGAGCTTGAATCCGTATTTGGTCTCCGGTATCAATCGACCTGTTGGGCACTTGAGGGTAGGTTTAAAAAAGATACGGACGAAACCAGTTTTACATTTCACATCGAACTTTTGGGTATAGGAGGCTGGGGCTCTAAGAATTAGGAATTAAGAGTTATTGACTAAGCCAGGTGCGCTTTCAGTGCTAGTGAAACCAATGATCAGGCTTGACAGCCCTTGATGAGACTGCTATGAAAAAGCCATCAATTTACCCCGGATTAAACAAGACTATTTGGGAATTTGTTAATAATAATGTTTAGTTAGTTGAAAGCTAAAAATTGGAAACTAGAAATTGGATAAAAACTGAATAACAACTCGATTAATCAGCTCTGATTTCACTGCCAAAGTACAGGATAAATAAAGTGCAAACTACTTTTTGCTTGGTATGAAGGATACCAAATTATATAGATATGCAGTCAAGTTATAGAAGATAAGGCTTTTGGGGAGGGATGAATTAATGAGTGAAGGCATATTGGGAAAAACCATCAAAGGACTTTACAAGGCTTTGTGTCAGGAGGAATGGAATGCCACTGTATGCGGGATCGTTGTCGCCCTTTTGAGCATCATCTGTCTGGCCTGGGCCCGGCCCTGGGGTGCGGTTGGCGCTATAAGAAACTGGGGAGAATGGATACTCTATTACATAGGTATCTGGGGAGATCAGCCTGCAAGTGTTCTTCTCAACACCGGTTCTGTTATTGGTCTTGGGTTTGTGGCCGGCGCTTTTATTTCGGCCTGCATGGGCGGAGACTTTGCCATCAGGATCCCCCCGAGACTGGAGCTGGCAAAGGGAGTGTTCGCTGGGATATTCATGGGCATTGGTTCCGCCATGTGTGGTGGATGTAACATAGGCGGCTTTTACAATGCGGTCGGCAATCTCTCTGCCAGCGGATTCTGCATGATGATAGGCCTTGTTGTCGGTGCGGTGATCGGCATCAGATATCTTTACTTTGAGATGGAGTATATCACTTGGGGTTCAGGAGGTGCAAAGACCATTGAGTTCCCCTATGCCTTGAAGATAATACTGGGTATTGTGACGCTGGGCGTCCTTATCTGGGGCACCAATGCCTATGCCGGCAGCGACGATGGTTCTCTGACTCGGCTGGCAGGACTGTTGATCATTCCTGCATGCTTGGGGTACACAATGCAACGTGGGCGCTGGTGTATGATCCAGGGCTTTCGAGAACCCCATATGACAGGTGACACCAAAATGGCCAAGTCCGTGATTCTGAGTGTGGCTGTCCTGGCGATCGGAGTCGCAGTTCTTAAATATCCAGGTATTGTTCCGGATGCCTTCGATCTCGATGACTGTCCCGATGCTGAGGGATTCCGTAGTACCGAGCATTATGTTCGTGGATTCTTCGGTTGGGTCGCCATTGTGGGCGGCGTAATTTTCGGCTTTGGTGCCTTGCTGGCCGGCGGCTGCGGAACAGGGGTTCTCTGGCGCGTGGGCGAGGGTCAAATCAAGTTGTGGGTTGTGTTGCCTATTTTCGGCATTACCAATGCCTTTGTGGACGGATGGTTCAAGAGAAATGAATGGGAGGAAGACGGCGTCTTCGGGTCCTATGTTTATATGCCGGATACTTGGCTCGGTTACGGTGGCACTCTGGCCCTTATTTTTCTGGTGATGGCCCTCTGGTATATCATCATATCTTGGAATGAGAAGTCGGAAAAACTGATCGTACCGATGTAGTCGGTTTAGAGCTTTTTCTTTCCTGATTATTAAGGAGATCTAACAGAAAAGCCCGGCGGGTTTACGGCCCGCTGGGCATAGAGTTAAAACACACTTTTAAATATTAGTAATATTAAAGAGTTGCGGGCACTTGCTTGTGACTCTTTTTTAGTTTTGCTACCCTATTGCTACCCTGGTGCATGATTTTTGGTGACTTCTGCAATTTTTGCAGGTATTTTTTATGATACATAGCCGGTGTTATGCCGTAAAAGAACTTTTAAGGAATTTCAGGCAGATTCTCCCTTGAGAAATTATTTTTCAAAAAAAATTCAATTGCCCCAGAATTGCCTTTCTTGAAGAAAAAAGCAATACATGTGTCTTGCTTGATGCAAAAACGACCGTGAGGATACGAGTGAAGGCACACAAAAGGTTACATAATCTATTTGCCACGGAGAGT
>JAFDDO010000067.1 GCA_019310825.1 Deltaproteobacteria bacterium
CAAGTAGAATAGAACAGAATTCAAGTCTCCGAGTCATGCCGTGTCAGGGGCATTTGTTTTTGGTGTTTGGAGTTCAGTTAAGATTCTTTTTGAGCAAAGGGGGAGTAAATGAACATCTTACTTATAGGTTGCGGTGCATATATGGATGAGGGTTACGCATGCCCAGGAGAATACAAGTGTATTAATGCAGTGGCGGAAAAAAACGGGGAATTCGCCCAATACGACAACCCAGTGCTAGTCGGATTTCTGCGCTGCCAGTGTCCGGGTCGGGCCGTGATATCCAATATAGGGGCGGTCAAAAAGAACGTCAAGATTGATGCGGTGCATCTCAGCAATTGTATGGTTAAGGCAATACCCATGTGCAAGTACCATGACTTTGATCAGCTTAAGGAGATAGTTGAGAAAAAATTCGGTGTAAAGTGTGTCCTGGGCACACACGCCTATGACTAAATGAAGAAAAAGTTGCCCCTGACACCGGCATTTTATCAGGCACGAGTATAAAAAAAGGTCCAAATGGCTGCAAAGATCCGCGAAGTATCCGGCCTCCGTGACAAGAAGTTTGTCTTCAAGGACAGGGACGATGCCGCAAAGGTGCTTTCAGAAATGCTCGGGCCTTACTACGAAAAGGCAAAAGAAACCATGGTCCTTGCCATACCTTCTGGTGGGGTGCCAATAGGACTTGAGGTGGCAAAGGGCCTCTCCCTGCCCCTTGATCTCATAATTGTCAGAAAAATTCCTATTCCTGGAAATCCCGAAGCAGGTTTTGGTGCCTTAACACTTGATGGAGACGTCTTTCTCAATGACGAGCTCGTCGCCTTTCTTCAACTTTCTCCAAAGGAAGTAGAGGATCAGATAACCAAGGTAAAAGCGGTTCTCAAAGAGAGAAATCATATCTTTCGCCAGGGAACTCCCTTTCCCGATGTAATTAATCAAACAGTATTGATGGCAGATGATGGTCTTGCATCAGGCTATACTATGCTGGCGTGCGTAGAAACGGTTCGTCGAAAAGGGGCAAGGAAGATAGTAGTGGCAGTACCAACTGCTCCCAAAAGCTCTATTTCCCGGATTTCTCCCATTGTTGAAGAGATCTTTTGCCCAAATATAAGGACAGAGCGTTATTTTGCAGTGGCTGATGCCTATGCCGACTGGTATGACCTCACCAGGGATGAGGTTCTGAACAGGTTACAAGAAGCCGGGTTTCCTGAGACCATGGAGTTAAATATGGATTGATTCTCTGGTGATGAAATCCTCTCACATCCAGGGCAGGCATCCAATGATTCAGGGTCCATTATTTGTTGAGTTTTCTTATGGAATTGATATTTCCTGATATATTCAATCTGCTGGAAAACCTCCACATACTGGTGTATCTGGGACTGCTGGTCCTCTTTAGCTATGCCGGCGGAGAGGTCGCCAGCTTCCTCAAAACCCCCAGGGTAACCGGCTATATTGTAACCGGCATACTTTTTGGTCCGTCCGTTATCGGTCTCTTCCATGAGAGACTGGTAAAAGAGGAACTTGATCTAGTAACCCATATTGCCCTGGGGATTATCGCCTTTTCCATCGGCGGATCTCTGGAGCTTAAGAAGATAAAGGCCCTTGGCAAACAAATTGCGTTGGTTAACTTTGCGGAGGCATTTGGCGCCTTTCTCGTCGTAACTGTTTCCCTGGCCTTGTTGTTTCCTTTAATCAGCGAAACCGGTTCTGCTTCTGGATCATTCTGGTCTTCTTACTTCCCTGTAGCTCTGCTTATAGGTGCTATGTCCTCGGCCACAGCTCCTGCGGCGGTTCTTGCCATTGTCCATGAGTACAGGGCAAAAGGGCCGCTTACCACTATTCTCTTGGGAGTAGTAGCCCTGGATGACGCAATAGCCATATTTCTATTTGCCTTTGCCAGCTCTGTTGCCGGCAGCCTTGTGGGTCATCATGGAATCTCGTGGCAAAATTTCCTTTTGGCTCCGCTATCTTCTATCCTGATATCTCTATGTATCGGTGGGGTATTAGGGCTATGCATCAGGAAATTTATCTTTCTTGTTCCAAGGCGTGAAGCAATGCTAGGGGTAATTGTTGGACTTATTTTTCTTACGAGCGGATTGGCTATCGCTCTCAGGGCCTCTCCTCTCCTTGCCAACATGATGCTGGGTTTCATGGTGGTGAATTTTGTAGCTCACCACCAGGACCTTTTCCAGGTCGTCGAAGGGATTGAAGAGCCTATATTCGGCATATTTTTCATCCTTGCCGGGGCGCACCTGGATCTCAGGGTAATAGAGACAGCGGGCTGGCTTGCACTTTTCATTATTCTTGGAAGGTCTTGCGGGAAGCTGTTGGGGGTCCGCCTGGGAGCCCGGATTTCTGAGGCCCCTGAAACTGTCAGGAAATATCTGGGGCTCGCACTCTTGCCGCAGGCCGGGGTCGCCGTAGGGCTGTTACTGGAGGCCAAGGGAATACTGGCACAGACCCCACTTCTTGAAATTGCTGTAAGCGGGGTCCTGGGATCGGTGGTCATTAATGAACTTTTGTGTCCATACTTCACCAAATTTGCACTTACCAAGGCGGGGGAGGTAAACCAAAAATCAGATTTAAAATAGAAAATCCAAACATGCTGGAATCAATGAGAGGGAAGTAAATGGACAATCTGCCGGAGGGGAAAAAACATACAAGGATAAGTGGTTTACTTTCTCTCCTCAAGACTAGAAAGCCACCTGTTGTCCACAAGGAAGTAAGTATTGAGGAAGTAATCGATGCCATGATCGGATTCGAGCACAGCCGCCTGGTCTATGTGCTGGACGATGAGGACCGCCTGGCCGGCGTCATTTCCCTGGGAGATCTGGTCCGGCACGTCTTTTCCCGAAGCCATGTGCCGAAAATCCATCCCCGCTCCATCATAGGCATGATCGCGACCAAGACTGCTGAGGACATTATGCGGAAAAGTGCGCTCTTTACCACAGAGAATGAGGAAGTGGGGGCGGTCCTCAAGAAGATGATTCATGCGAACGTGAAGGAGATCGCGGTAGTGGATGGAGACAGAAGGATTGTCGGAGATATTACTGTGGTGGATTTGCTGCGATGTCTGTTCTCCTGAAAGGCCACCAGCAGGTTGTTGATCTTGGGCAGCTCCTGCGGAAAGTATACATCAACCACACCACCGCGCACTGAAGCTACTGTACCGGAGTGTATAATATCATCAGTCATTGTATATCATTTGGCAAAAAAGTCTTTCGTTTCATGGAGTAGTTACCGCTGTCACCTTATTAAAGCGTACCCTGCCAAATTTTTTCATCCTCGGAGGTGATAGAATACTCGTCATTAGCGTTTATGTTATCATAACTTTATGTGTAAAGCTAAAGTTTAACGAAAATTCATCGTGCTGACTCACGTGGCATAGAGAAAGGTATTGATTTGGGTGATTTGAGGGACAATGATTATTTAACTGGGGTAATAGTTCTGGAATAGATGCCCCTAGCATTTGTATCTGCGGAAAAGATGCCTTGTTACCCAATCTTTGGCATGAGTGCCCACCTGATAAGCCAGGAGTGACTATCCGGATCTGTGTCCATGCATACAATGCCACCGTTCTGGAACTTGAACACCGGCTTATCAGTTGATCCTGTTATAAGGTGGGAAGTCAGCCCCTCCATAAATGGAAGATGACCTACAAGCATGACATTGTCTTCACTATTTATTTTACCTGCAAAGGCTGACACATCGTCCAACGGCTTCAATCCGCTGCTTTCCTGAACACCATCCCCAGGCTCCAAGGAAGATGCAAAAATATCCGCAGTCTGTCGTGCCCTCTTCTTTCCACTATGAAGAATGCGTGATACTTGAACACCGTATCCCTTGGCGACTTTTGCGATTTGTTCAACCTCTAAGATACCTTCCCTTGAGAGACCCTGCTCGGGATCTTTATCTTTTGATAGGCTTTTGCCGTGCTGAACCAGAAAAAGTGCCATGAAGTATGCCCTCCTTTCTTTTTTGAAATATCCTTTGAGTATAAATAAATGCTCTCCATGTCAAATATGATCAGGTTCTCAAACCCGGATTATGCAGTTGACGAGTTTGCCGAAGATGCGAGGCGGAGGGTGCGTAGACGTACTTTGGTACTTCAAGCTCCTGACAACAAAACAGATTCGGTGAAATCGGCAACTGCATAATTCGGGTTTAATCCCATTTTAGAGAATAGCAGAGGAATGAATTCGGTTATTTCTTTTATAGTTTTTGCTCGTGCTCAACTTTCAACAGCGCATAAATCTGGTATCTTTATTATTTATACGCCAAATGGTAACATTCAACCATAAATTTCCTCATCTTGAGCCGGATTATGGAGGCTTGGAATTATACCATCCGGCCTTTCCTAATCTTTAACCGTTCACAGGTTCAGAGGTTCAGGGTTTACTGAAAATCTGACCGTTGATTCGTGAATCCTAAATGGAAAAGGCATGATAATAGAACGAGGGGAGCATATGTCATACCCCCCTAAATTTGAGGATATTGAGGTATGGCAGTTGGCCTGCGAGTAGCTCGCCAAGTCAACGGGGAAAAGGTAACCTTGAACTGTGAATCCTGAACCTCTAAACGCTTACAAAGATAAGAAGCCATGAAAAATTATATTATCGGAACAATTATTATTTTTTTGATCTTGCTGTCCGGTTTTTTTATTTATCAAAAACTCTACCCAACACAATTACCTCCAAATCTCGTAGCAGGTACAGGCAGAATCGATGGAGATATAATCGCTTTAAATACCAAATACACCGGACGCATCAAAACAATCTTGATTGAAGACGGACAAAGCATCCATAAGGGAAACACAATAGCAATTCTTCAAAGCGATGAGCTTGAAGCTAAGTTGGAAAGCATAGAAAAGGGCGTCCAATCCTCCCAAAAGGGCCTTGAGGCCCTGCAAAAAGACTATGAGATTGCCGAAATATCAATTCCTCTGGCAATTGAAAAAGCAAGAACAGGCGTTGATATTGCCATTGCCCAAAAAGAGCAGCTACTACGTTCAATCGATAATCTAAATCTGGTAATCATACAGAACAAAAGGGATTTTGCGCGCGCAAAAAGGCTTTCTGAAAAAAATCTCATAGCAAAAAATGCGTTTGAACTTTCCAGTCTCAAACTTGATAATGACATCAACAAGCTCGAATCGTTGCATCAGGGACTGAGCCAGACTACAGACAAAATTAATATCTCCAGAACTGATCTCAAAATCGCCCAAAACCAATTGAAAAGGCTTGACGCGTTAAAAGCAACCATAGAGGCCGCCCGAAATCAAACCGCTTCGCTGGAGGCAAACAAGAGAGAAGTGTCGGCAACGATAAAAGAGCTGACCCTCATATCTCCAATTGATGGTGTGGTGATTGAAAAGGTTGCGCAAACCGGCGAGGTTCTGGCTCCAGGGATGGTAGTAGCCACATTGATAGATCCTGAGAAACTCTACCTGAAAATGTTTGTGGATACGCTTGAAAACGGCAAAATCAAATTAAAAGATAAGGCAGTTATCTTTTTGGATAGTTTTCCGGATATGCCGATTCAAGCAATTGTGCTACGGATTGGACAACGAGCAGAGTTTACTCCCAAAGAGGTAAGTGTCAAAAGTGATCGTATTCAAAGAATGTATGCAGTTCACCTGAAACCAGTTACTCCCAATTCATACCTGAAACTGGGAATTCCGGCCATTGGAGTAATTAGTACGGACGGAAAAGGATTGCCGAAAAGCTCCGGAATCCTGGGAGATCTGTAAAACGCCAATCATGAATAGGCTTCAGGTACGAAAAGTCTCAGTTACCTATCGCAAAAAAACAGGGCTCAAACCAGTAAGTCTTGAAGCAACAGGAGGAGAAATCGTCGGTCTTATCGGTGCTGACGGTGCTGGTAAAAGTTCTCTGATGCACGCAATTGCAGGGGCCAAGAGTTTTGATGGGGAAATTAAATTTGACAATCATATCTACAGCTCGCCAAAAGAGGCTGAAAAGGTTAAGGGCAGTATTGGACTTATGCCACAAGGTCTTGGTCTGATTTTATATGAACAACTGAGCGTAAACGAGCACTTGGACTTTTTTGCCGATATTCGCGGAATCAGACAGGATAGTGCCTTCAAGACTTACAGGGAGCGCCTACTGCATATGGCGGGGCTGTCTGATTTTACTGAGCGACAGGCAGGCAAATTAAGCGGCGGGATGATGCAGAAATTGGCGCTTATTTGCACACTGCTGCATCGTCCCAAGCTATTGCTTCTGGATGAACCAACTACAGGGGTCGATCCACTCAGCCGCATGGAATTGTGGGATATTTTAAATGATATTATTGCCAAAGAAAAGACACTTTGCATTGTCAGCACCGCCTATATGGCTGAAGCAACCAAAATGGATAGAGTTTTTTTGTTTGAAGACGGAGAGATTATTGACAAAGGCAAGGCCGGGGAATTGATCGAAAAGGTAAGGCCTTTCAGTTATGAAGCTGCACCTGAGCCTTTTGAAAAAAGCATCACTATTCACGGATATACTTACTCTCTTAAACCTCTAAAGCTTAAGCCAAAAGAACCAACCCTTGACGCAGTCTTTTTTATCAATTTCATCAAAAAATATGGCCCTATCCCTGAGATTTCGATTGTCCATAAAGACAGAGATGAAGATGTGCCTGCCACTATTATGGAAGCCAAAGGGTTGACTAAACGATTTGGGGAATTTGTTGCAAATGATCACATCGATATGGAATTAAACAGAGGCGAAATACTGGGCTTACTGGGAGCCAATGGGGCTGGGAAAACCACCTTTATAAAGATGCTCCTGGGACTTTTGCCCATTGATGACGGTGAACTCTTTTTGCTTGGGGAAAGAATTAAAAGTTCTGATGACAGGCAGATACTCAAGGCGAAAATCGGATACGTGAGCCAGCACTTTGCCTTATACAAGGGAATGAGCGTAAGGGAGAATCTGCGTTATTTTGCAAATATGCATCACATTGAGTCTGAACGGATTTCAGGCTTAATAAGAGAATATGCCAATACCCTTGGGTTTTACAGATACCTGGACGTATTGCCCACAGATTTACCCATGGGGATTAACCAACGCTTTTCAGTAGCAGCGGCTATTATGCATGAACCAGTGGTGCTCTTTTTAGACGAACCAACCAGCGGGGTGGATGTTGTGGCAAGAGCCGTATTCTGGGAGATGCTGCAAAGACTGAAAGATGAATGGAACATCGCTATCTTGATTACCACCCACTATATGAGTGAGGCCGAGTTTTGCGATCGGGTGGTTTTATTAAGAGATGGTAAAAAAATAACTGATGATACTGTAAAAAATCTGTATCAGATACACCCTGATGCACACAATTTTGAAGATATCTTTTTAGATTACTACAACTCAAATTAAGCTATTAGCCTTTAGCGGTCAGCTATTAGTTTAATAATCACAGGATATTTTGTTATTACAAATTTTCACCCGGTTGAATGCAGCTTCGCTGCCCCCTTTGGGGATTCAACAGGGTGAACCCGTTGGGTGTTATTTCTAATTAACGTAATGCATTGATTCTTCAAAGCTAAAAGCTAATGGCTAACAGCTGATCGCTCAACTTAGTTACGAAAAGGCATTCTAATGAGAATAGGGGTTATTAAGGCCTATTTCAAAAAAGAGCTTTTGGATATCTACCGCAGCAAGCTCATTTTAATGGTCTATATTATGCCGTCAATGCTACTCATACTCTTTGGCTATGGCATCAAAACGGAAGTCACTCATACCCGGACACTCATTATTGATAATGATCAAAGCAAGGCCTCATATGACCTCGTCAGCACATTTGAACACTCCAAATATTTTAATTCTGAAGTAAAGAATCTCTCTGAAAACAGGGCTTTGGACTTAATTAAACAGGACAAAAAAGACCTGATAATTATTATACCGGAAGAATTTGAAAAGCATCTTCTCAAAGGATTAAAGACCTCGGTTGGAGTCTATATTGATGGCTCATTCCCGTCGCGCGCAAAGACCACTGAAAATTATGTCAATGGGATAATATACGATACAATAATGAAAAGGTCTGTTTCTAAGGCGGAGAGCAAGGCCTTGATAACAATCAATGCGCGCAATCTCTTCAACCAGTCGCTACGTGATGAAGATATGATTGTGCCAGGGGTCATCAGCCTTGTACTACTCATTGCCCCTGCTGTTTTGTCAGCGCTTCTCATTGTCAAAGAAAAAGAAAATGGTACTATCTTCAATTTTTATTCCTCTTCTGTTAAAAAGAGTGAATTTCTGGCTGCCAAGCTTTTGCCTGTATTACTGCTTCATGGCATTAATATTTTTATTCTTTTTTTATGGGCCATATATCTATTTGAACTGCCATTTCGTGGAAGTTTCTTGCTCTATACTTTCTCTTCATTGATATATATTATCATTAGTCTCTCAGTTGGTCTACTAGTATCAATTATTACATCATCCCAAATTGTAGCCTATGTATTAACCTTGATCATTACTATAATTCCTGGCTTTCTTTACTCTGGGATGCTTATGCCTATTAGCTCAATGGAAGAGGAATCGGTCATTGTAGCCCATATCTATCCCGTAATGTATTATACGCATATTCTTTATGATGTTTTTTTGGTTGGAGATGGATTGAGTGCCAGCAAAAATGTACTTTATCTTATTATTTTGGTGGGATATGCAGCTATATTGCTTACTGTTGGATCACTGCTACTGAAAAAGAGAATTGCATGAAGGCCTTTTTGGCGATTATCCGTAAAGAGCTATTAGAGTTTCTGCGATCTTATGGACTCTTGATTGTAGTACTCTATTCCTTTACACTCGATGTCTATATTGCTGGTAATGGAATAAACCTGGATGCCAGAAATGTCAGCGTAGGGGTAATAGATTATTCTCCAGGCTTTATTAGCAATAAAATACTATCGGACCTGCACTATCCACAATTCCAAGAGCCTGTCTTTTTTACATCGCAGGAAAAACTAAATCTCGCAATACGCAATAAAGAAATTATGGTTGGTATTGTTTTTGAGAGTGATTTTGAAAAACGATATCATACCGGAAATAACCCGGTTCTCAATTTATTATTGGATTCAACTGCCTCGACCCAGAGCTATTTAGCACTCAATTATATCCGGCACATACTTATGCGGTTCCAGGATACCTCATCGCTTGCTCCGGCAGAAATCCAAATCCATAAACTCTTTAACCCCAATACATCTTATAGCCATTTCATGGCTCTCTCTGAATTCTTGTCGATTATCACTCTCTTGGCTGTTATTCTTACTGCGGCTGTTTTTGTCAAAGAGAAAGAGAATGGCACCTGGGATATCATGCTTTTGATGCCAACCGACGCAAAGGCCGTCATTCTGGCAAAAAGTCTGTCCCAGGTAATTATAGTGATGGTTGGGACATTTGTCTGCGTCGGCACAGTGCTCTTTGGAATTTTTGACCTACCGATTAATGGCTCACTGGCCGCCTTTATGTTACTGACCTTTTTTTATGCCTTCACAAGTGCCGGTATTGGGCTTTTTATTGCTTCAGTGTCACGTAATATCATGCAAGTAGCACAGCTTTCTGTCTTAATCATGATGCCCCTGATATTTCTTAGCGGGGCCTGGACACCGGTTTATGCAATGCATCCGATTTTAGAGTGTCTCTCGATTATTTCGCCATTGCGCTACTATATCCAAGGAAGTGAAAGTGTCTTTTTCAGGGGGACCGCCTTGATAGATTTATGGGAATATTTTGCAGGGGTTATTGTCCTTGGAGGAGTGATGTTCTGGTATGGCTTCAGGAAAATCGGAAAACTTTTCTAGAAAAAAGACTGATGGCCTGCACAAGACAAAAACGAAAAATTGGGAAAGAGGAAAGGAGTTTCCCCTCCCCCATTTAAACCGAAAAACTTCGGATTTTGCGTTTATGGTAAACTCAGTTCAAATGCAAATTGTATTAATGAGATGAACAAGCTCAGCGACATCTTTCTCATCAGGATGTCCTTTTGCTGCCGGCGCATCAGCAAACCAGGCTGGCTTTTTGTCCTTGGCAGCGATCTTCTCCATCATCTCTGGAGAAATCCCGCCCTGGCAACCGAATGTCCCGACGATGCGCCCTTTTTTAGCCAGCTCCTTTGCAACTTTCATGGCATTTCTGATAGGCCCTGAGTCTCTTGCCGAGGCATGAGTAGCAAACAGAAAGACCTCTTGCCCGTCCCTGATTTTAGGCAGGAATTCCATGGTGGCAGGATCCGGCTTACCGTCTTTGACCCAGAAACCCGCAGCAATAAAACCATAGTCTTCCGGATCTGGGTTATCAGTAATTAATTTCAATTCCTTGTCATAGCGAAGGGTGTCATACAGTGCTTCAGCTAATTTCAACGTGTTCTTTGTCTTGGTTGAATAGACTACTAATGCTTTCATAATGTTTACTCCTTTTTTTCGTTCACCTTGCGAGTCAGCTCTCGGGCTAACTGCTATACCTGCCTAGGC
>JAFDDO010000227.1 GCA_019310825.1 Deltaproteobacteria bacterium
CTTTATAATCAGGTCAGGAGGTGTCCAGGCGGCGTCAATCCGTTCAAAATCAGCGGACGGCGGTATCTTGTATCCCTCTTTGAGCTGGATGGTTACGCCGGTGAGGACATGCCGGTAATACCTTGTTTCAGGTTCTTCCTCTTCGCGGCGAGAGATTCGCAGGAGAAAAAAACAGACAACGCCTGCTGAAAAGATCACAGTGGTTTCAAACATGGTGTCAAAACCACGATAGTCTGCAAGCACAGCGGTAACGATGTTGGGTACTGAGGTCTCCTCCATGGTTTTTTCAATAAAGTGAGGAGAAAGATATGTGCTGGCCGGAGAGGCCGGGTCTGACCACGCTGGAAAATCAGCCGCAGCGTAAAAAAGCAGTGCGCCTGTCACGACTGTTATGATGAGTCCGATGATCTTCAATCTCTTGTCCTCCTTGATGTGCGGAATACCGCAGCAACAAAAAAAACCGTACTGACACCCGCCCCGACCGAGGCCTCGGTAAAGGCCACATCCACTGCTCCCATAATGGACCAGAGCAGACACATCATGAAGCTGTAAGCCCCAAACAGTACGGAGGCGCCCAGCAAATCCTTGACCATGAGGGCGCCGATGGCTGCTACAACGACCAAGGTAAGAATTGCCAGATCTATAGGCCAGATCATGGGTTACCTCCTTTTCTCTCCCTTGGTCCAGGGGGCCAGACCGGCCCTGACGCCGGCGTCAACAATGCCGTGGGTTGCTGTGGGGCTGGCCAGAAATATGAAAACGACAATAAGGAGAATCTTCAAGCTGGTCAGCAAGGCGCCCAAGGAAAAATGATGGAGATTAAAGAGGGCAAAGGCGGTCATGGCCAGAAGGGAGCCTAGGGTGTCGAGTTTGCCGGCTGGGTGGAGTCGGGAATAGAAATCAGGAAAACGCAGAATCCCCACTGCCCCCCCTGTAAGGAAAAACAGCCCGGAGAACAACAGAACGCATACAATAATATTAATTATATCCATGGGTCAAAACCTCCCGGCTCCCTCGTGAATCCCTGTCAAAGAAGCTTTTTGCAGAAGGCTCAAAGATACTGGCATACTGCCTGTCCTTGCTGCGAGAATCCTTGAGTAGTCTTTATCTATACAGTACTTCATCGTACAGTCCTTTACGCTTTTGAAAGTATCTTGAAGCTGCCAGCACCGCGATAAAGTTCAGCATGGCATAGGCCAGAGCAATGTCTACGAACATATCCATCCGATGGTAAAGAAAACCGATCATAATAAGTAATACGACAGTCTTGCTTCCAATGGCATTGACGCCAATCATCCGGTCCAAGACTGTTGGCCCAATCAAGGCCCGGACTAAGGAAAGGACCATCAGAAAGGCCAGGTAAAGACTCGAGTATAAAAAGATGTTATCCATCAGACTCCCCAAATGCCTTGGCAACCCTGGCCTCCATCTCTCCCGGCAAGGGCTCACCAGACGCCTTGTCAATAGCATGAACCTTAAAATCACCATCTAATGATACATTGACTGTAATAGTACCTGGAGTGAGGGTGATCGAATTGGCAAATGTGACCAGGGCCAGATCACCCTCCAGCTTACTTCGGAATTTAACAATTTTGGGATCGATCAGGTCCATCATCCTTGGATGGAAAACAAGATATGTAACATGGAGGTTTGCTTTGAAGATTTCCTTCATCAGCCACAGGAGATACGGGACCCATCGGACCAACAGAATTAAAAGACCTCTTACGGAGGGACGCAACAGGTCGGCCGAAAGGTAAGACACGATTGCGCAGGAAATAACCCCAAGGCTGAGATGAAAGGGATCAAACTTGCCTGAGAGTATGGCCCAGACGCCGAGCATGATAAAGAATGTGACCGCATAAAGGCCAAAATTCTTTCGGCGCCATGAACCTCTATCCGAATTTTCTACTTTGCTGGTATTGTGATCGTTTCCCAGCTCTTTTTCCTCTTGCTTATCCAACAGACGCCCCCATTTTTGATCGATTGACAACTTTGGGAAAAGGACGAGACAAGTTGACTATTTAATAGCAATAGATGTGCCAGCCACTCATTGATTGCCGTATTGTTATTTAACAAACTGATTTTACAGCTTTTATTCTAATTTGTTTTGAGACGGGAACAGATTGAACGACGCTGGAAAGTGGCAAAATAATGCCGCATAAATAAGGAAATGCTTATTTAGGCATTTTTTTGCCAATTATTCACTTTGGCATAAGGTAGGTATGAATTGATTTAAGGAAATTGAAGCAAAGCAGCAGATGATGGGGTATTTTCAGCGGAATCAGACCTAAGAGAGCGGAAGTCGCACGGTGAAGTTGGTGCCGACTCCAACCTTGCTGTCAAGAGTGATAATTCCGCCCAACTTCTTTACTATATTCTGGCTAATTGAGAGGCCAAGGCCTGTCCCCTTGCCCGGAGCTTTGGTGGTAAAAAACAGTTGAAAAATTTTTTTCTGGTTTTCCTCCGGGATCCCGGCACCATTATCTTCAAAACTTATCTCCACCTGTGAGTCGCTTGTAATGGTCTTTATCCGGATACACCCTTTGCCTTCCCCCTTACTTCGGATAGCATGAATGGCGTT
>JAFDDO010000228.1 GCA_019310825.1 Deltaproteobacteria bacterium
CGCAAGATTGCGAAGTAATTTTACCTGTCTGCAAGGCACGACTGAGGGAGCATAGCAGTGCTATGTAACTGAAGGAGTAACGCAGTCAGGCAGGTAAAAGGACAAGTAAGATGCTGCGTCAGTTGTTGCTTGACAGGACACTAGATACAAAAATGTTTCTTAACATTTAACCGGTGGCCGGTGGCCGGCCTAGTCACCGGCTAACACCTCCTTTAGCCCCCTGTCACTTGCTGTTCAGCCATAATCTAAATAATTCCAATATTTCTGTCTCTTCCGTTCAATTGCCTCAAAATCGCCTTTCTCGAAAAAAAAGACGGCGCCATAATGACTCTGCCTAATCTACTGATAGATATTTTGATGATTTATTTCTTAAAATTTTCTGAACCCCACAAGACCAATTAGACCGGTAGCGACAAGGAGTATTGTGGATGGTTCAGGGACGGGGGCACGAGTTAGTTGGAGGACTCCATATCCGCGCGTGTAATCATCGAAGCAAAATTTAAAGTTACCTATCAACTGTCAATCGAAGCTCGTGCAATCAAGTTCCTTGCTCAAAAGCCAGTAGTCCCAGGATCCTGACCAGTGCAATTGATGAAATTCATAGAGGCCTGATCCCTCGCGCCTCTCTTCCTTTATCAGTGTCTGAGGATTGGGAATAAGCTCTCTTGACAACTCCATCAAGGCTCAATTCCTTTTATCCAATGGGTGAACGCTTTCTTGCACTAGCAATTCTTCCCCTTACAGATGGCAAAGGGCCTTGGATGCTGCGTTTACGCCACTGTTCAAGTCATACTTATTCTCAATCCCTTAATATCTAAATATTTTCTGAAATATCGCCGGTACTGTGATTTTTTTTGCAAATTTGTCGTGTGCCGATTCTTTGAAGAATGGCTGGTTTTTACAAACTTTTCCTGTTGGGTTTAGCCTCCAATGAAATTGGATTCTGAGAGTCAGAGACATAAAGGCCAAGAGACAAATTACAATAAGTAGAATTTATATTATCACCGCTGATTTTTTGCAGTTGAATTTGTTTTGACAGATAAATGTGATTTTTCTATTCTAAATTATTAAAGAACGATAAATCTATTGCGATAATATCGGCTGGTTAAACCTGCCGTAACAAAAATACGTTGAATCATTTTAATATCAATACAAATGGAAGGAATTCTTAAAAATGGCAGCATTCACAACTCATGGACTCTCAATGCAGCAATTCTATAGCCGTCGAAAATTTCTAAAGTTATCTGCCCTGGCATCCGCAGGTTTTCTGATAGGATGCGCCGTTAACCCGGTAACGGGAGAAAAACAAATGATGCTGGTGTCAGAGGAGTGGGAAATACAAGTTGACCGGCAGAATTCGCCTCATCAATTTTCCACAGACTACGGAATACTCCAGGATCAAGAATTGAATAGATATATTCAACAGGTTGGGGCATCCATGGTTCCACACACTCACCGCCCCCAAATGCCCTATTCTTTTCAAGGGGTCAATGCAACGTACATCAACGCGTATGCCTTTCCGGGCGGAAGCATTGCCGCTACCCGAGGGATTCTGCTTTCACTTGAAAGTGAAGCTGCATTTTCCGCCCTTCTGGGTCACGAACTGGGTCATGTCAATGCCAGACATACGGCTCAGCGGATGTCAAAAGGCGTTGTGACTCAAGCTATACTGGGAGGAATTAGTGCTTATGTGGGGACCAAAGGAGAATTTTACGGGCAACTGGCCTCTCAACTCGGCATGCTTGGTGCCGGAGCGCTTTTGGCATCCTACAGCCGTGACAACGAACGCGAAGCCGATTATTTGGGTATGACATATATGATCAAAAGCGGGTATGGCACAGAAGGTATTGTACAACTGATGACCGTACTAAATGATCTTCATAAAGGAAACTCCAATGCAGTTTCCCTTCTTTTTGCCACCCACCCCATGAGCCAGGAACGCCACGACACTGCGGTCTCACGCGGGAATTCCGAATTTAGTTATGCCAAAGGAAGGCCGCTTAATCGAGAACGTTACATGGATAATACTGCCGGTCTTCGAAAGTTGAAAATTCCCATACAGCATTTTCAGGAGGCCGAGGCATTAATGGCCAAAGAATTATATGACAAGGCCGAAACTTCTTTTCAGCAGGGATTGAAAATTGCGCCATCGGATTATGCCGGTCTGGTTATGATGGCCAAATGTCAATACGCGCAGGAAAAATATGACCTTGCACTAGACTTTTCTGAAGAAGCCAAGCGGGTGTATCCTGAGGAAGCGCAAGCAAACTATCTTAGCGGACTTTCCAAAATCAAGCTAAAAAAGTTCGATCAGGCGGTTGATGATTTCACCAACTATGAAAACAAGCTGCCGGGGAATCCGAACACCATTTTTTACAGAGGATATGCCTTTGAAGGCATGGACAACAAGCAAAAATCGGGCGAAGATTACTCTCTGTATCTCCAGCAGGTCAAAGAAGGCGACCGGGCACGGTATGCCTACCAACGCCTGGTCGAATGGGGAGTCATAAAGCGGTCGGGGCAATAGTTGACAGGAAATCGCTTATGGGATTAGAAAGATATCTTGTC
>JAFDDO010000068.1 GCA_019310825.1 Deltaproteobacteria bacterium
GAGGTGCTTGTAGCTGGTGGTAAGGGCGAAGGCTGTAAAAACAACTGGGAGGGTACGGGTGAAGGCACAAAAAGGGTGCATCACCTGGAAGCCCAGTCAGGGTGCCGAGACGGGTTTTCACCGTGTCCGGTGTGGTGACCTCCGGCGGGATAGGGGTAGTCATCTTCATCTTGGATGATTTGGCCCCTGCTGTTGCGACAAGGCTGGTCACCATCAACCCGGCCGGTGCCAATGCGATTAGATAATTTCTTTTCATTTTATCCTTCTTTATTGGCTTGGAATCCTTGATGGTCTTGGGCACTAGCTTAGTTCCTTTTTAAAGGGCAAACATCCCCCAGAAGGAGGTAAAAAAGGGGGAGGGGATTAGGGGAGGAGGGAAAAAAGATGAACATTCAACTCGCCAGAGGCGAATAAGCACTTTTCCGCCTCCGGTGGATCCAACTTTTAACGTTAAATTTCCAACTGTGGTGCACCTCCAGTGGATTCAACGTTCAATGTCCGACTTTGAACAGGGAATAATTATGGATAAAACTGATGGATGGGAATTGGGACAGAAAAAGAAGACGGGGGATAAAAAATGATGGGGAGACGAGGAGAGAGGGGAGGACTTGGGGAGATGAATATTTAAGACTCGTGCATTTATGGCGAATGACGGTATTTTGAACTTAAATCCATTTTTTCTTTATTTTTCTTGTAAATATGAGTATAGACTTCAAATATGCAAGAACTAATTAAAAGATATCTCGCTGATACGGTCAAAAGAAGGTTACGCAATAATCCGGCTGTAGCGATTCTGGGGCCGCGGCAATGCGGCAAGACAACATTGGCCAGTCAAATAGTAAACAAATTCAAACAGTCGATCTATCTGGATCTTGAAAATCCCAGTGATCTGGCAAAACTCGATGATCCACTTGCCTTTTTCAGTTTGCACAATGATGACCTGGTGTGTCTCGACGAAATCCAGCGGGCTCCCGAACTCTTTTCAATTCTTCGGTCAATCATCGATGAACGCGCAAGAAATGGTCAGTTCTTAATTCTTGGTTCCGCAGGGCCTGATTTAATCCGTCAAAGCTCGGAATCCCTCGCAGGACGAATTTCCTACCTTGATCTCACGCCGTTTCTTATCTCAGAGCTTGAGGCCGCACAGAAGGGCGATATGAGGCGGCTTTGGCTTAGAGGCGGGTTCCCAAGGAGTTATCTTGCGGAAGATTCTGATATCAGTTTTCAATGGCGGCAAGACTTCATCCGAACCTTTCTCGAGCGGGATATCGGAATGCTTGGGTTCCGTATGCCGCCGGCCCGACTTAGCCGTTTTTGGAAAATGTGTGCCCACATGCACGGTTCTCTATTAAACGCTTCAAAACTCGCGGATTCTTTGGGAGTAAGTTCTCATACGGTTCGTTCCTACATCGATCTTCTAGGGCACACATTCATGTTGCGGGTGCTCTTACCAGACACCCAGAATTTGAAAAAACGCCTGGTTAAATCACCCAAGATCTATATCCGTGATAGTGGTATCCTCCACACCCTGCTTGATATCCGCACACATGATGACCTGCTTTCCCATCCAATCCTGGGGGCCTCTTTTGAGGGTTTTGCCATGGAGAACATTCTTGCGTTTGCAAGTAATTATGAAGCATCCTTTTACCGGACAAGCGCAGGAGCGGAGATCGATCTGATTTTAAGAAAAGGGCGGCGGACCCTGGCCTTTGAATTGAAATCATCAACAGTCCCGAGGGTTACCAAAGGCTTCTGGAACGCGCTGAATGATATATCTCCGGATGAGGCTTATGTGGTCGCACCGGTAAAAGAGTCCTATCCAATGAAAGGTGGCGTGATGGTGAGTCCGCTTCAAGAAATCATAAGGACTTTCCATCCATAAATGGCTCTTTGATTTCACCCCGTTACAGGGGTTCAAGCCCACCCCTTCGAGTCCAATCTCAAAAATCGGAATGCTCACCACATGATCGCCCTTATCTCGGCGTGGTCACCAGAAAGTGGAGAAGTTCACGGCAATAGAGTCCGTATCGAGACCCGTTGATTCCTGGGTCCGCGTGCCCACATAAGCCACTTTAACCCCCAACTGCCGCGTAATTGGTGGTAGGAAATCGCTTCTAGGGATTGGGGAGCAGGTTGACCAGTGAACGCTGAATTGTGGGCCCAAAATCTCCACAAACTCCATCTCTACCAATTCCTATGACATGAAAATCGTGTATCAGATTGGGATCGGGCTGTCAAAAGAGATGAAAAAGGCAAGGTCATTAAATTTAAGAAGTGACCCACCATATGGGGTCACCTGAAAAACTCTAAATTATTGAAATCATTGAAAACAAATGGTGGAGGCGGCGGGAATCGAACCCGCGTCCGAAAGCATTCCACTCAAGCATCTACGTGCGTAGCCTGAGTTTTTATTTTTCGCCTGATCTGTCTCACCCAGGCAGGGTCAGATCAGGCTAGTTTGTAGAATTTTTGCTCCCAAAGGTACAAGCACCCAAAGAAAGCTAGCCTGCTAAATTTTCACCTAATCCCGGTCCACAGACCTACCAGGTCAGATGTGACCGCCTTAAGCGGCCAGTGCGTACTCGTAATTAGAGTCGGCTTTTGTGTTTTTCCTGCTTTTTTGCGAGGTTGCAGGGTCCCCGACACGCAACTTAAGCTTCCATACCCCCGTCGAATCCAGTTCGCCCCCATATTGGAAGGCATACAATGTAAATATATGTCATAGATACAATAAGAAGTACGTCATTAGGTGTCAACATCAATAAAAAACAGACCATTAACAAACGAGGCTTGACTACTTGATTTTCCATGTAGAAAGCATTTAGTTATATTTTTGCGACAGATTATGTTGGGCACGTCTCGTTTCGCTCAGCTTGTTTTTTTAACAAGCAGGGTTTTTCTATAGTTGGGCAAAGGAGCGATAGCGTACCCAACATAAGGTATCATGTAGCATGGAAAACTAGATAGGGGCATCAGCTATGCAAAACAACAGGGGAGTGACCCTGCCTGAGATGGTCAGGCTCTCGGCTGACGAGTTTGGAAGCCAGCCTGCACTCATTGCAAGAGAACCTCAGGGAGACAGAGCTATCACCTTCGGTGAACTTGGCAATAAGGTTGAATCCTTGGCCAGAGGGTTGGTAGATTATGGTTTAAAGAAGAACGCTAACTGCGCAATACTAGGTCCAAATTCTCCTGAATGGGCTGTCGCCTATCTGGCAACCACCTCTGCCGGTGGGATCTGTGTGCCCATAGACTCTCAGTTAAGCGAAAACGAAATACTACATCTGATGGCTGACGCCAAGGTGGCCATGGCCTTTGTGGCTCCCGAATTTTTGGACTGCGTGCTCGATACCTCCAAAAGCTTTCTAAAACCAAAACAAGTGATAGCGCTGGCCCTGGATAACAAAGACATCCAAGGGGATGCGATTTCCTTTGAAGAGCTTGCAAGCAAAGGACAACAAGCACGGGATCCTTTACCACAAACGGTTCCTGAGGATGTAGCTGCCATAATTTACACATCAGGGACTACCGGCAGCCCTAAGGGCGTCATCTTGACCCATGGCAATATAGTTTCAGATATAACTGCCTGCTATAAGGCAATGGAGTTTAAGCAGGAACACTTCCTCTCGATCCTGCCAATGCATAACTCGTTCGAGTGTACTGCAGGCTTTCTCATGCCCATATATAGCGGTTCAACAATCACCTTTGCTCAGAATCAAAAGTCAAGAGGTGTACTGGAGGATTTGAAGGCCAGCCGGGCCACTGTGATATTGGGTGGCCCTTTGCTATTTCAGGAGATGCTGGAAGAAATCTATGAGGCCATTAGACGTGTACCTGCTGCAGAAACAGCAGCTAACATACTTCTGCAAACAGTCAAGATGTGTGAAAGACTTGGCATGAAGAACCTGGGTACCCTCTTTTTTAAAGATGTCAGAGAAGTGGTTGGGATCGATTCCCTTCGCTTTCTGGTGGCTTGTGGCGCCCCGCTTATGCCAAAAATCCCCAGGGAATTCAGGTTTCTGGGAATCAAGATGCTTCATGGCTATGGGCTCGCCGAGGCAAGTCCTGTGCTTACCTTCAACCCCGTGGATAAACCAGTAGATGAAAGCATAGGCACACTACTTTCCGGTGTTGAGGTCAGGATACTTAAACCGGATGAGACAGGCGTAGGGGAGTTTGCATTTAAAGGCCCAATGATAATGAAAGGCTATTATAAAGGCCCCGAGGCCACACAAGAGGTGCTGGACTCAGACGGCTGGCTTAAGACCGGGGACCTGGGATATCAGAATGAAAAAGGCTATCTATGCATCTGTGGGAGGGCCAAGAACCTCATTGTCACTCCTGCCGGGAAAAATATCTACCCTGAGGAGATAGAGAGCGGGATCAACCAGAGTCCCTTTGTTCTGGAATCAATTGTCTATTACCACAATAAAGGGAGTGAAGAAGAAGTCCGTGCAGTGATAGTTCCGGACTATAAGGCCATTTGCGAAAACTCTCATGGAAGACACCTGAGCGATCAGGAGGTACACAAACTCATATCCAAAGTAGTCAAAATAGCAAACAAGACGCTGGCCCCTTTCAAAAGAGTAATGTCCTTTACTTTGATAGATAAAGAACTCCCCAAGACCTCTACCAAAAAGATCAAACGCCACATTTTCAAGGAACTTCACGCAGCCAAGTAATCATATTCTATATTGATGACCTCGTAAAAAGTCGGATATCGAATTTCTAGTGCTTATAACAACCTGATATTACTAAGAGCTGTTTTTTCCTATGAACCTTTTGCAAGGACGCAAAGATTGCCTGCGTTCAGGATTCGATAGACGCGATGACGTGTAGGATTGATTTTCGCGGCAGAAAGGGCCTGATCCACACTCAAGGCCTTGATTATGCCTATTGCGACTGTGTCGGCCTGCGATAGGCCCTTGCTGACTGCAAATACCTTTACGGCCCGGCAATCAGGATCGGTTAGCATTCGTATCCCAACGGCCTTGTGGTCGCCCAGTCTGTATCCGCGGCGTTTGACTATGTCCTTGGCGGTCGAGGCGGTGGGTGCCTGGACGAGCAGTTTTACAAAGTGATCCTGTCCGATACCGTTCTCGCAAGGGGCCGACAGGACGATCACGCCGCTGTTACGGACTGCCCATTGGTTGTTCATTATGGCCTTATCCGCCTGGTAAAAGCTTTGTCCAAGCGGGCCGGCGGTTTCTACGATGATTGCATCGGCAGGGACGCCGATTTCCTGCATAAAGGCTTCCTGAGCAATCGGCGCGAGGGCCTTAAGGACCGATAACGGTGTGCCCCCGGCGGCATCGATGATCGTGCTGCCTACCTGGACAAGGTTTACGCCTGACAGACGCTGCGAAGCAGCCAGGTCCTCCAGCATTTGCGAAATTCCTTCAAACACCGGGTTGCCCGCGAGACGGCCGGGGCGGGAGCCGGGAAGAAGGGCAGAGGCGTGATTGGATTCCACGTCTGCATAAGCAGCGCAGCCGATTGTAAGAGTTTTGTGTACGCCTGTAAAACCGGCAAAGTAATGCGGCTCAACGCTTCCAATTCCTAATACAGGCCTGTCCCCAACAAGCCACGGGTGTGCTCTCCACCTGTTTGGCCTGACAGGGACCAGTTCATTGCTTTGACTATCGTGCCATTGAATATTCTCAATTGGTAGATCCTGAATCAGTTTAAGCTCGAAATTGCGCATTTTATCTGAAGAATAGCTATGCGTGCCTGTGGCTATCAGGATCCTGATGCATGCCGGATCAATTAAATGGCTGAGGACCTTAAGTACTCTTGGACTGTCGGTCTGGCGTTGGGGATCGTTGACGACCACAGTAAGGGCTTGGGGTTTTCCAAGGCACTGCAGTGCATTGTTGACGGCTTTTTTCAGCAATACCTCGTCAATAGGCCTAAAGAGGTCCAGGCGAGGACGCAGAGTTATGATGTGGTTTTCTTGCCTAATGGTCATGATAAAGTAGAATTATTTTCATGAAAATCCTTCTTATAGAACCATACCATACAGGCTCACATGCTGCCTGGGCCTCTGGATTTGCAGCACACAGCCGCCATTTCGTGAGCACGCTCACTCTGCCCGGTCGTTTTTGGAAGTGGCGTATGCACGGCGCCGCTGTGACCCTGGCAAGGCAATTTCTGGCTGAAGAATACGCGCCGGATCTTATCCTGACAACAGATATGCTCGATCTCACAACTTTTCTGGCCCTTACAAGGTCCCGCACCTATAATACCCCGACGGCGCTGTATTTTCATGAAAACCAGCTTACTTACCCATGGTCTGTTGACGACAGGGATCTTCTCAAAGGACGTGACGTTCACTACGGTTTCATTAACTATGTCAGCGCGATGGCGGCTGACTCCGTTCTTTTTAATTCGCGATTTCACAGGGACTCCTTCTTTGAAGAACTGCCACGTCTTTTAAAGCACTTTCCGGATTATAATGAACTCGATAATGTGAAAATACTCAGGTGCAAGTCGCAGGTCCTTCCCCTGGGTCTTGATCTTGGCCGGTTCGACGCCTGCAATCCAGACCTTAAACCAGATGGCCGGCCCCTCATTTTATGGAACCATCGATGGGAATACGATAAGAACCCTGAGGAATTTTTCCAGGCCTTATACATCCTGGCGGAAAGGGGCCTGGACTTCGGGGTAATTGTTCTGGGTGAGAGTTTTAGACAGAGTCCGACTGAATTCATTAAGGCCCGAGAGCGGCTTGGCAACCGTATCTGTCATATGGGCTACGCTACGGACTTCACTGACTACGCCCGTTGGCTCCGCCAAGCCAGCATCCTGCCGGTTACCTCGCATCACGATTTCTTCGGCACAAGCATAGTAGAGGCTATTTATTTAGGGTGCGCACCTTTTCTTCCCAGGAGGTTGAGTTACCCTGAACTGATCCCGGATGAATTGCATGAACTTTGCTTTTATAAGGACTTTGATGACCTTGTCAATCGCCTTGCATACGCCATAGAGAATCCCTATTGGGAGCACCTACCCTCATTACGAAAGGCAATGGCCCATTTTGACTGGAAAGAAATGGCGGGGGTTTATGACGACACAGTGGAACAGCTATGCCAGGGCCGGCAATTTAGGTGATTTATTCAGGCAATCGGTACCTTTGGGATTTCTATTCCTCGCTCCCTTTCACAGATGGCCTGGTATTCATCTTCGTAGAAGAATTTATCATCACCGAATGCCGGGCGAAGCTGATTCAACCAGGTTGCTTCCGGATCGAATCGTGCAAAGAATGGACGCTGCACCCAGTCCGGATTGCGGCCCTGGATAAAACGAAGCACAAAGACCTTTTCATTGTTGATCTCAGCAATACCCTGGATCTCTATCTTGCCGGGACCAGCACTCATTGATGGTCCGCGCACTGTGCGTGCCAATCCTGATACCTGCATAAGGGCTTTGCGATATATCTCCCATGCCCTGGCTAAAGGCAATTCAAAGTAATGACAAGCGCCGGTATTGCGCGCCACGAACATATAGTAAGGGATAATTCCAAGACGTATCTGTGTGCGCCACATGCGTGCCCAGATTTCAGGGTCATCGTTTATGTTTGCTATCAGAGGACTTTGACTACGTATCACAGCTCCTGTGTTGAGAATCCGGCGAATAGCTTTCCTGGCCGCAGGCGTCTCTATTTCTTGCCAGTGGTTGCAATGGGCCATGATAGCCACGTGTTTGCCGCTATCTACCAAGTTCTCAAGCAGTCTTAAAAAATCGCCAGCGTCCTTATCGGTCAAATAGCGATATGGCCAGTAACTAATGGATTTGGTTCCTATGCGGATGGTCTGTATATGCTCGAATTCAGGCTGGAGCAAAGGCTCTACATATTCTCTGAGGACATGGGTCTTCATAACCATAGGATCACCGCCGGTGAGCAGAAGGTCAGTAACATCCTTGTGCTCAACCAGGTAGCGGTGAAGATCGCTGGTTTCGCTGGCTGAGAAACGCAGCTCATCAATTCCAACGAACTGTGCCCAACGAAAACAGAAGGTGCAATAGGTATGGCAGGTCTGACCCTGGCGGGGGAAAAAAAGTACGGTTTCCCGGTATTTGTGTTGGATTCCTTTGAGGGGTCGGTCATACGAAACAGGGACATTCAGGACCTGCTGACCGGCAGGATGGGGATTGAGTTCTGCGCGTATACTATTGGCCACGGTCCGTATATGCTTGTCTTCAGCACCTTTACGGAGTAAGTTTGCAATGCGGTTAAAGTGACTCTGGGTAAGCATGTCCGGCTGTGGAAATGTGAGTCGAAAAATGGGATCATCGGGTACATTATCCCAGTCTATGAGATTTTCGATCACATACTGATTGACTCGGAACGGGAGTACTTGGGCCACTACCTTCATGGCAAAACGCATGTCATGAGGCAATTTTACAATTTGGGGAATTTGATCAAGTTGACGTGCGGAAAAAAAACTAAGATGCAAAGGTCGCCTATTCGGGACCGAATACGATCGGGAAGTTTGCTTAAGCTTAGTAGCTTGGTACATAATGCATATCTCCTTGGATGTCTTCAGTCGTGACACCTAACAGGGTAGATTTCGCCAACCAGTCAATTTAAGGAGACACAACAGAATGGTTATCACCAGATGATATGTACTAGTTTGCCCTCCGGAGAAAAAAGATTATGGCCTCCTCTCTGCCACAATTTGTCATGTATAGACCTTTTATCTACCATGTCTCGACAAAGGTTTCAACCCGTCTTGGGGTGGATATGACCGGTTTGTCCTCCCATGACATCTAGATCCCTGCCCTTTGTATAGTGTATTATGTCGTTTTCCTGAAAACACCTTTTTATAGCCTTGCCGGGAAATTATTGCGGTTAAGTATCTTGAACTGCCGGACATTGTCGATTAAGAGACTGATGTCAAAATTAACTGAACTATGAACCTTTTGAACCCATATAACAGGAGCCGGTAGTGCCTAAAAAAGCTGTTCGCGGATTTAAGGACGTATTGCCTGATGAGATCGAATTCTGGCATCGAGTTGAGTCTCTTGCCCGCAGTGTTTTCAATGCCTTCGGTTTGAATGAGATACGGATTCCTTTGCTGGAAAAGACCGAGATTTTTGCTCGGAGTATTGGCGAACACACTGATATCGTTGAAAAGGAAATGTACACATTCATCGACAGGAGCGGTGATTCTCTTACCCTCAGGCCCGAGGCAACAGCAGGTCTTGTAAGGGCGGTAAACGAGCATAAGCTTTTTGCCCAGTCTCCAGTGTTGAAGCTGTTTACAACAGGGCCTATGTTCAGGCATGAACGGCCTCAAAAAGGCAGGCTCCGTCAATTTTATCAGATAAATGTGGAAGTGATGGGAACAAAGGCCCCTTTTTCTGATACTGAGGTCATCTGGATGGCATGGGACATCCTGGAGCAGCTTGGACTCAAGGATCTGCGTCTTGAAATCAATTCACTGGGTTGCCCTGCATGCAGGCCCAAGTATAAGGATGATCTGAAAGAATATCTTAAGGGTGTATTTCAGGATCTCTGCCCTGACTGCCAAAGAAGGAGCAAGATAAATCCTCTAAGGGTTTTTGATTGTAAAAACGAAGTCTGCAAGAAAATCATGGCCGAGGCACCCTTAAACAGGGAATATCTATGTGTCGAGTGTTCGGACCACCTTGAGAAAGTCTTGGCCTTTCTTAAGGGCCTAGACATACCATTTGTTATAAATCCTTACCTGGTAAGGGGGCTTGATTACTATGTGATGACAACCTTTGAGATAGTCTCTCCTGATCTGGGTGCCCAGAGCACAGTGGCTGCAGGAGGCAGATACGACGGCCTTTTAAAGGCCCTGGGCGGACCTGATCTTCCCGGAGTCGGGATGGCAATCGGGGTTGACCGGTTGTTGCTGCTTCTTGAAAAGGATAAGAAGGGACCATCCATTGATCTGTTTTTAGCGGCTCTGGGTCCCAAGGCCAGAAAAAAGGTCATGCCCTGGATAAAACATTGGCGCCGTCAAGGGCTGACTGTGCAGATGTCCTACGAGGAAAAGGGCCTTAAGGCCCAGATGAAGCAGGCCGGTAGGGTAGGGGCCTGTTATGTGCTCATAGTAGGAGAAGACGAGCTTGATAAAAAACAGGTGGTGCTCAGAGATATGAAGACTCGCGATCAGCACGGGGTACCAGTTGATGATGCTATTTCAGCAGTGGAGAGTCTGGTTAGGTAGGTTGCGAATTTTTGTGTTTACAAAAATTTGATTTCGAAAGGCAAAACCCAACAAATTATTATATTCGAAGATGAGGTAATCTGAATGGATTTAATGGATGGGCTGAAGCGCACCCATAATTG
>JAFDDO010000069.1 GCA_019310825.1 Deltaproteobacteria bacterium
CCTATCTTTTTAGTTTTGCTAGCGGTTCTCTTATTTTTTATTTCATATTGGAATTCACATAGAAAGGAGAAATAAATGTAATTACTTAGTACACGCTGCTTTACTGTTAAAATGTTCCTGGCATTGGTGGGATTTTCCTTCATTTTTTTTTTTTTTTTCAACACCTTTGCCTCTGATGAAAAGGAGAATATCCTTGCACAGGTAGGTTCCTATAAGCTTACCCTTGAAGAATTTGAGGTTCAGATCCAGTCTCTGCCACCTCAATTACAGATGGCCTTGCTCAGAAATCCCCAGTTGAAAGAGCAATTCCTGGACAGATGGGTAGACATCACTCTCATAGCCCAGGAAGCCAGGGATAAAAAGCTTGACCAGGACCCTGAAATTCAGGCCAAGATTGAAGACATCATGAACGCTGTTCTGGCCCAGGAATTCTTGCAAAGGGAGATGGGGGACAAAGTCAAGGTAACTGACGACGAGATAGAGACTTATTATAACGGCCATAAGGAGGACTTTGCCAATCTTGAGTCTGTGAAGGCCCGTCATATCTTGCTCAAGGTCCCTGAGGGAGTAAATGAAAAGGCGTGGAAAGAAGCCGAATCAAAGGCCAAGGACATCAAGAAAAAACTGGAAAATGGTAAAGACTTTGCCGAGCTTGCAAAAAAGTATTCAGATGACCCGGGAACCAAAGACAGCGGCGGGGATCTGGGCTTTTTCACCAAAGGACGCATGGTACCTGAATTCGAGTCCGTGGCCTTTTCTCTTAAGCCAGGTGAGTTGAGTGAACCTGTAAAGACTAACTTTGGATACCATATTATCGAAGTTCAAGAGAAAAAGGCAGCCAGCATAAAAAACCTGGCGGATGTTCAGGCCCAGATAAGACAGGCGCTCCAAACGGAAAAACAACAAAAGTCACAAGATGCACTCATTGAACAACTAAAGGCCAAATATCCGGTAAAAGTCAACAAAGATCTCCTCGCTGAGGATAAACCACAAGAAAGCATGGCCCCTCCGGAAAATTAGGGCAGCCTTTTGCAAGCCGCTATTTTCAGTTTGAGTTTTGCGAGCGGCTAAAGGGCCCCGTAGTTCAGGTGGCGACTAAAAGTGGCTGCCTGAACTACGCTTAAGTTGTTGAATAATATAATTGCTTATGAGCCTCTCGAAATGTGCCTTCCCTTGACACCTCTTTGACCAGTTCCTAACATACAATTCATGGATAAAGGACGCCGCAGACTAATATTCTCCGCTATCTATTGGATAGTCGGGCTCATTCTTATCTTCAGTCTGCCTAATCTGTGGATTCACATGCAGACAAGAGAGATTTCCTATGCCCGGTTCAAGCAGATGTTAAGGGAAGGAAGAGTTCTTGAAATCCGTATGGATAAGGAAGAAATCCGGGGAATACTTTACACAGGTCGTGCAGGCGGCCTTCAGAGGCTACAGACGAAGCTTCAGGAACTAGAGCAGGAAAAGATCATAGATAACGCTCCACTGGGAAAGGAAAAACAGCTTTCCCTGCAGGAACTTTTTGCCCGGCTCCGAAAACTGACTGAGCAAAAAGGCGATCTGGTGCTCTTCCTTACCTTAAGAGTTGATGATTCCAAGCTTGTAGAGGAACTGGATGCCAAGGGGGTTGATTATTCAGGAGTACAGAAAGGTATTCTTGACCAGCTCTTCTGGGGTACAATCCTGCCGATACTTTTCTGGGTCGGGCTTTGGTTTTTGCTGATAAGGGGAATGGGAAAGCCCGGAGCAGGGCTCCTCTCGTTTGGTAAATCAAAAGCGAAAGTTGCCATGGAGAAAGATACCGGCGTACGGTTCGACGATGTGGCCGGATGCGACGAGTCCAAAGAAGAGCTGAAAGAAGTGGTGGAATTTCTGAAAGAGCCCAAAAAATTCGAGGAGTTGGGGGCCAAAATACCCAAAGGGGTGCTTCTTCTAGGTCCGCCCGGGACAGGCAAGACCCTCCTTGCAAGGGCCTTAGCCGGTGAGGCTGAGGTCCCCTTTTACAGCATATCCGGCTCTGAATTCATTGAAATGTTTGTAGGCGTTGGGGCCGCTCGGGTAAGAGACCTCTTTAACCAGGCCAAGGAGAACACGCCCTGCATAATCTTTGTTGACGAGATTGACGCCATAGGGAAATTCCGTGGTGGCGGAATGATGGGAGGCGGCCATGAGGAAAGGGAGCAGACCTTGAACCAGCTCCTTGTGGAGATGGACGGATTTGAACCTAACCTGGGCGTAATCCTGCTTGCCGCAACCAACAGGCCAGAGATTCTGGATCCGGCCCTCCTGCGTCCCGGCAGGTTCGATCGCCAGGTAATACTTGATGCCCCTGACATGAAGGGCAGGGAGGCTATACTCAGGGTCCATTCCCGCGGCAAACCCCTGGCCCCTGACTTAGACCTTAAAGCCATCGCCCTCAGGACCCCGGGGTTCTCCGGAGCTGATCTTGCAAATATTATGAATGAGGCGGCCCTTCTCGCAGCAAGACACGGTTCAAAACAGATTACCCAGGCTTACGTCGAAGAGGCAGTTGAAAAGGTATTCGCCGGCCCGGAGCGAAAGAGCCGGCGTCTTGGAGAAAAGGAGCGCAAACGCGTGGCCTATCATGAGGCTGGCCATGCCTTGGTGGCATTTCATTGCCCTAATGCCCTGCCGGTCGCCAAGATTTCTATCATACCGCGGGGAAAGGCAGCTCTTGGCTACACACTTCAGTTACCTGAGGAAGAGCGGTACCTTGTAACCAGAAGTGAACTCTTGGACAAGATCTGTGTATCCCTTGGAGGGCGGGCTGCTGAGAAAATAATTATGGGAGAGGTGAGTTCCGGGGCACAGAATGACCTGGAAATGGCTACGGAAATAGCCAGGAGCATGATATGCCGCTTCGGAATGAATGAAAAGATCGGACCAGTGGCCCTTTTCAGGGAAACCAGTCCTTTTATGAGGGTATCTGGTATCCCACAGACCACAGAACCCTTGAGCCCTGAACTTGCCTCAGAAGTGGACAAGCAGGTACGACAACTGCTGAGCGAACAGAGTGCCAGGGCCCATGAAATCATAGAAGAACATCTGGACTCTCTTGAAAAGGTGGTAGAGCGCCTGCTTGTAGAAGAGATAATGAGCAAAGATGAATTCAGTAAAATCGCAGGTGAAATAGAAGAAAAAGACTAAGGCTTACAATGTAATAAAGTCTGAAGCATGATTCCGCTCAAAAAGCCAGAGATGCATCCCTTTATAGACAATGATGAATGGTGAATGCTGAATGGTGAATGGTGGAAAAAGATTTAAAAGACATATACCTTAATTCAAAATTCAACATTCAAAATTTATTATGCGCTCCAGATTGGGTTTTCCAGCGGAATCAGTAAGGAGAAAAACAAAATGCACTCAGAGAGCAATCTAAGAACATTTACACAGTTCAACCTTATCAGAATATTGGTAACAATACTGCTGATATTGAGTTGTGCTACAAACAGTTTTGCATCAGATATCGATGACCAGAACATAGCCCTGTTAGATAAAACGGCCAAGGCCTTTGCCGCCGTAGTTAAAAAGGCCATGCCGGCAGTGGTTTTTGTCCGGGTCGAAAAGACAGTGGAAAGAAGTGGCGCAGCATCGCCCTTTCAGCATCAGGGCCCCTCTGATTTCTTTAACGATCCTTTTTTTGAGCGTTTTTTCGGCCCTCATTTTCGACAAAAACAGAGAACGCCCAAAAAATTCCAGCAGAGAGGGCAGGGCTCTGGCTTTATTATCGACAAAGACGGCTACATCCTCATCAATAACCATGTTGTGGGAGATGCTGATCTCATCAAGGTAAAGCTGGCTGACGGCAGGGAGTTCAAAGCCAAGGTGATAGGGACAGATCCACAATCCGATGTGGCAGTGATAAAAATAGACGCAATAGATCTACCTGTACTCAGCCTGGGCGACTCGGACAAGCTTGATGTGGGAGAGTGGGTCATAGCTATAGGCAATCCCTTTGGTCTCAGCCAGACCGTCACTGTAGGCGTGGTCAGTGCCAAGGGCAGAAGCCGCATAGGCATCAACGACTACGAAGACTTTATACAGACCGATGCTGCCATAAATCCGGGGAATTCAGGCGGACCACTTGTTAACATCCACGGAGAGGCCGTTGGTATGAACACTGCCATATTTTCCAGAAGTGGCGGTTATATGGGTATAGGTTTCGCCATACCCATAAATATGGCAAAGGCCATTGTGGATCAACTCCTGGACAAAGGCAAAGTCACCAGGGGATGGCTCGGAGTGGTCATACAGGATATAGACGAGGAACTTGCTAAGTCTTTTGGCCTGGAAAAGACTGAGGGAGTTCTGGTAGCCGAGGTTTCAGAAGGCTCTCCTGCAGAAAAAGCAGGTCTGAAACAGGGTGATATCATACTCCGCCTGAACGGCAAAAAGGTTGACGACCTGGGGGAACTCAGAAACAAGATAGCAATGACTTCACCAAGAACCAAGGTAAAGATGGATGTCTTGAGAGAAAACAAACACAAGACTCTCCAGGTCATTATTGGTGAACAGCCTGTTGGCAAGACCATAGGGACGGCCCAGCACAAGATCCTGGGCAAGCTCGGCCTTGTCGTGCAGGATCTGACGGAGGAACTGGCAGAACAATTCGGATACCGTGAGTCCCAGGGTGTTCTGGTGGCAGAGGTGGAGCAGGGAAGCCCGGCAGCCCGTGTAGGTATCCGCCCGGGACACCTGATAGAAGAAGTGAACCGCAAGCGGGTTCACAATATGGATGAATTTGTAAAGGCTCTGGCACAATCAAAACAGACCAAGAGCGTCCTTTTCAGGATCCGGGACGGCGAGTTCAGCCGCTACGTAGCCATACGTATCGATTAGAACACTCAAGGGTGCCGCAAATAGCTCGGGGTCGTGGAAAATCCGGCATCGAGTCTTTCTAAATTCATACTGTCAAGGTCTTTTTCAATGTTTTTCAACCCATTTGCCATTCTTTTATTCCTGCTGTTTCTGCTGGGGCTGATCTTTCTTTTTGCCCTCATACACGTGGGAATCATGACCATAGCATTTGAGAAGATAGGCTTCGGCCCAGGGCAGGTTTTTACCTTTTTGTTAGCATCCCTTTTTGGTAGTTACATAAATATTCCTGTCAAGCGAATAAAAAACAAGATCGTAAACATCCCCGCCAGGGTCAGGTTCTTTGGCATTACTTACAAAATTCGTAAAAGCTCATTTCCAGGTACAGTAGTGACGGTTAATTTAGGTGGAGCACTTGTACCTCTGTTTATTTCCCTTTACCTGATGCTGAAATGGCAGCTCTTCTTCGATCCCTTGATAGGTATAGCCATAATTGCAGCCATAACTTACTGGCTGGCCAAGCCTGTGCCCGGGCTTGGCATTGCTCTGCCTCTGTTCATTCCCCCTTTACTTGCTGCTTTGGTAGCCATTTCAATCTCTGCTGGTGATCATGCCCCGGTTATGGCATATATTTCCGGGACTCTAGGCACCTTGATAGGGGCGGATCTCATGCACTATAAAGACATAGAACGAATCAATGCCCCGGTTGTATCCATAGGAGGGGCCGGTACATTTGATGGAATATTTCTTACTGGAATTATAGCCGTCCTTTTGGCCTAAGGGAGAATAAAAAGATGCTGAGACCTGTTTCTTACAATACTGCTGAGGGAAAAAACAGGGTGGATTCCTTGATCAATCGCCAATTTGAGATCTCCTCACAGCATGAGACCAGGGTAAAGGAGATACTTGAACAGGTAAGAAGCAAAGGAGACCAGGCTGTAGTCCAATACACAAGACAGTACGACGCCCCTGATTTTGAAATCAAAGACCTGGCAGTATCCCAACAAGAGTTAAAAGCAGCCTATTCAAAGGTAGACAACGATTTCCTGTCAAGCCTTAAGAAAGCTATTTCCAATATTCAAGAATTCCATATGCATCAAAAGCCAAAGTCATGGATAATGACAAGGGAAGATGGCGTCATACTAGGACAAATGATACGGCCGGTGGATGCCGCCGGATTGTATGTCCCCGGAGGCAAGGGGGGTGAAACTCCTCTGGTCTCTTCTGTTCTGATGAATGCAATCCCTGCTAAAATTGCAGGAGTCAAACGGATTGTGCTTACCACACCGCCCGACAAGCATGGGGCCGTAAACCCTAACCTACTGGTAGCAGTCTCAGAAGTGGGAGTAAGTGAGGTCTATAAGATGGGAAGCGCCTGGGCCATCGGGGCACTGGCCTTTGGAACTGAAACAGTTACCCCTGTAGATGTAATAGTGGGACCAGGTAACGTCTATGTGACCTTGGCCAAGAAAATGATGGCAGGTATTGTTGGGATCGACATGGTGGCAGGACCCAGTGAGGTACTTATCATAGCTGATGAGAGCGCACCGACAGAGTTCGTGGCGGCTGACCTCCTGTCTCAGGCAGAGCACGATCCCATGGCAACAGCCATTCTGATTACTACATCTACAAGGCTTGCTGAAGAGGTACCTGCAGAGTTGAAAAACCAACTTGAAAAGCTGGGAAGGCAGGAGACTGCAACAGAGTCTTTGAAGACAAACGGCCTGTTACTGAAAGTTGATGACCTGGAGACAGCTACTAAGATAGCAAACAGAATCGGACCTGAGCATTTGGAATTGCTGGTCTCAGACCCGTGGGGACTGCTCCCAAAAATCCGTCATGCAGGAGCAATATTCATGGGCAACGCTACACCGGAGCCAATGGGCGACTATATTGCAGGGCCTAATCATGTACTTCCCACCATGGGTACGGCACGGTTTTCTTCAGCCCTTGGTGTGGAGACCTTCCTTAAGCATTCGAGTGTGATTTCCTATTCCCAGGAGGCCTTCCAAAAAGATGCTGATGACGTAATCCGTCTGGCAGAAATCGAAGGCCTTACGGCTCACGCCCAATCCATCAGGGTACGACAAGGATAACGGCTCAACTTAACTGTGATCACGGGACGGGGGCCGTCCTTTGGAAAGACCTGCGTAAGTCTCGCTCCACTGCCTTCATTTAATCCCTTATTAAACCTTCAGCTATGCTGATGGTCCTGGCTTTGCTATGCGGGTAAGTGGGAGTATTTTTTCACCGCCCGCTTTGCTCGACGCAGAGTAAGCAGAGAAAAAATATATTTCATTAAAGTAAAGTCTTGACTTTAATCGCTTAAAGGTAGCGCCTGGTTATGAACAGTTTTACCCAAAGAAGCATCCATAAATGTCATTATCGATTTCTTGAACCAGATCGCGCAATTTTTTTGATGAGTCTTTTGGTTCGTATTGTACCCATTTCATGTTTGCCCTTTGCCAGTAGAGTTTCCAAATTTTCCGGCTAATGATATATGTTAATTTTGCCGTTGGAGATTTGATAATCTCATCTGGGTTGTTCCACATAGGGCGGATTTCATAGATGATGACGTTTTGTTTTTCTATCTCATATTCAAATCGCAATTTGTCTTTTAAATGCGCTGGAGTTCTTTTTGAACAAAGACCTCCTACCTCATTTTTGATTCTCTGGATCTCTATATCGTTAAAAGACATGATTTTAAATCATCCTTCCTCATAAGCCCCCCCCCTTCACCTGACGGCGGTGGGAATCTATGAATTGGCAAAAAGTTTAAAAATTACAATTAGCTAACTATTTGTTTAAAGCCGCCCGATGTAGCCGATCAGCGTGCAAGCGGTTGGTTGGGTGATGGTTTATGCTCCGAGTGTAGCTACCCAGTCGCCAACCCAGTGGGTGATGGCAATTACGATTATTGCTATCAGGACATGCTCACCAATTATCTTCCATGGACGCTCCCCCTGGATTTTTGCCATGAAGTAGCTCAGAACCGCAAGGATGGACAATCCCCATACGAGACTGACAACAATGGCCGTGAAGAGAGGCAGAAGAAGGACCGGCACTAAAAAAGTCAACGCAAAGATGAATTTTGTCAGGAACGTCGCGATGGTTGCACCCCAGATTTGCATAGTCGTGTGAACGTTTTCTGATTCCTCTGAAACATGAATTCCAAGAGCATCTGAGAAGGCATCGGCAATAGCGATCGTTAGAATACCTCCGATAATTACAAGCTTCGACCCTGTGCCAGAATGCAGGCCCACCATCAGTCCAAGTGTAGTTATAACGGCTGAGGTGAGTCCGAATGAAATCCCAGTACGCAACGAATCTTTCACCTGTGTGTCCTCTTCTTTGCACTCAACGTATTTCTCAGTGGCGAGGGAATCGAGTCCACTGAAGAAAATGGTGGTACGCCCGGCATGGGCGTGAACTTATGAGGTTAAAGTCCTCTCTATATGAACCCAGTCCATCATTTTACGATGCTAGCGAAAGTACTAGCCGAAGGCAAGGGCATCATCGTGAGATGGAGTCTGGAGGAAGCCGGAGTGCAAAGCTATGAGCTAAGCCTGCCCCGAACTCGATCCGGAGGGCAGAAATAGCATATAACCCGGATTATGCAGTTGGCGAGTTTGCCAAAGATGAGATACGAAGCCAAGAAAACAGACAAGGAAAGAGATATCCAGCGTCATGCAGGGCAACCTGGGGCTGGATGAGCATCGGAGTACTACCGGCTCATCCCGGAGATAGATGAATGGCTCCGTCGCCGGATACGGATGTGTTACTGGAAACAGTGGCGATATGTCTGTACCAAAGTCAGCAACCTGTTTAAACCGGGAACCTCCAAACCGACAAGCCATACTTAAGGCACTCAGCCGCCAGGGGCCGTGGCATCTCGCCCGGACCCTGGCGGCACAGACCGGCATGACCAATAAGTGGCCGTATGGGCGGGGGTTAATATCTGTCAAAAAACAGTGGGTGAAGATTTACTCGGGCTATCCGATTATAATTCCTTGACAACGAGTTACGGAATACGTACTATTTGTACATAATGTACACTATGGAGGTTCTGTCATGCTTAATACAGTTTCTACGGCAGAGGCCAGGAAAAAACTCGCAGAAATCGTAAACAAGGTTGCGTATGGGAAAGAGCCGATTGTGTTGACCCGCCGGGGCCGGGCAATTGCCGCTCTTATTTCCATGGAAGAGCTTGAATTGCTACAACTTATTGAAGATCATATTGATATTGAAGATGCGAGGAAAGCTCTTGAAGAGCCGGGTAAAAACATTTCGGCTGAAAAACTCTGGAAAGAGTTGGGGCTCTAATCAGTGAGATATTCTGTTGAGTTCAGGCCAGCCGTTTTGAAGAGCATGAAACGGTTTTCCAAGAGAGAAATAGTTAGAATTAAAAAGAAAATAGATGATCTTGCTGAAAATTTGCCTGACCCGGTTACCACCAAAATGAAAGGCAACAATACTTTTCATAGGATTCGTGCTGGTGATTATCGGATTGTCTATGAAATTCATGAAGATCGGCTCGTTATCCTTGTCGTGAAAGTCGGACACCGTAAAGACGTTTATAAAAGACTCCTCTAATTTTCCACCTTTCTCAATTTATCGTTGAACGATCAAGCTGAGTAGCGCGCCGGTAAAGGCGCATCCTTTTCCAGCGATTTGTTCGCTTCAGCGATAAATATCTTTTCGGTGACTAACCTTCACAACCCAAACAGTAAGCTCATTATCTTGGATTGAATAGACAATACGGTATCGTCCCTGTCTCAGGCGATACCGTTCTTGTCCGCCCAATTTTTCGCAGCCTGGGGGGCGGGGATTATCTTCAAGCGTACTGATGCGATTGAGGATTCTTTTCACATCCTTTTTCGGGATGCATACAAAATCTTTTTCCACGGATCTTTTGAAAAAGACCCTATATCCGGCCATCTTTTTTCAGCCTCTTCAACATTTCATCATAACTGATCAGGGGGTCTTTCGCCCTATCTTCAAACGCAGCAAGATCCTCAGCATCCTCGGCAAGGGCTACTTTAACGGCTTCATTAACAAGATCAGATACAGATCGAGATGTTTCAAATGCTTTTAATTTCAAAGCTTTATGAACGATAGGGTCAAGATAAACAGTAGCACGTTTTGCAGGTGTTGCCATAATGTCACCTCCACACATTTTGGAACATTATAACGTTATAGCGTTGTGACGTCAAGACGCTTTTGAAAAGTGAACGCCAAGTTGAGACGCGGGAAACGCGCCAGTGTTTATCCGTCGATACTCAAACGATTGGTGTACGCCCGGCATGGACATGAACTTATGGGGTGAAAGTCCTCTGTATATGAACCCCTTTCCATCATTTTATGATGGTAGCGAAAGTACTAGCCGAAGGCAAGGATGTTACCGTGAGGATGTTACCGTGAGTCAGCTATAGTAATAAAGAAAGCGGAGAACCTCCAGATAAA
>JAFDDO010000229.1 GCA_019310825.1 Deltaproteobacteria bacterium
CGGGGGCGCATCCCTTAGGGAGTCGCGGTGACAGCGGCATCTGGGAGGGTTTCATCCCCGGGGTGGACAAGGGGGCCCTTTATAAGTACGCGATTGCCTCTGACGTCAACGGGCATCGGGAGGACAAGGCGGATCCTTACGCCTTCGCGTGTGAGATAAGGCCGCAAAGCTCCTCCATGGTCTGGGATCTGTCGGGGTACGAGTGGGGCGATCAGGACTGGCTGGCGCAACGGGGGCGTCATCATGCGGTTGATGCGCCGATGGCGATCTACGAAGTCCATCTCGGTTCCTGGATGCGGAATCCAGAGGAAGGAAACCGCTGGCTTACCTACCGCGAGCTCGCCCCGAAACTCGCAGAATACGTGAGGGAGATGGGGTTTACCCACGTGGAACTCCTCCCGGTGAGCGAGCATCCCCTGGACGCGTCGTGGGGCTATCAGACAATCGGGTATTTCGCTCCCACCAGCCGCTTCGGAACCCCCCAGGACTTCATGTATTTCGTAGACGTACTCCACCAGAACAATATCGGGGTGATTCTTGATTGGGTGCCGGCCCATTTCCCCCGGGACGGGCACGGTCTTGGATTCTTCGATGGCACTCATCTTTATGAGCATGCTGACCCACGCAAGGGGGAACAACGGGACTGGGGAACATTCATCTTCAACTATGGTCGCCGGGAGGTAAGCAACTTTCTCCTGACAAATGCCCTTTTCTGGCTCGAAGTCTATCACATCGACGGGCTTCGGGTGGATGCCGTGGCCTCCATGCTGTATCTCGATTATTCCAGGGAAGAGGGAGAGTGGATACCGAATGAGTACGGCGGCCGGGAAAACCTCGAAGCCGTGGCCTTTCTCAAACGGTTCAACGAGCTCGTCTACGATCGGTATCCCGACGTCATCACCGTGGCCGAGGAGTCGACCTCATGGCCCATGGTATCCCGGCCGACATATCTCGGAGGGCTCGGGTTCGGGTTTAAGTGGAACATGGGGTGGATGCACGACACCCTCCTCTATCTGTCCAAAGATCCCCTGTACCGGAAGTATCATCACAACACACTCACTTTCAGCCTCCTCTATGCCTTCCATGAGAACTTCATCCTGCCTTTTTCCCATGATGAAGTCGTCCATGGCAAAGGGTCCATGATCGGAAAGATGCCCGGAGACGACTGGCAAAAATTTGCAAATCTGAGGCTCCTCTATGGCTATATGTATCTTCATCCCGGCAAGAAGCTCCTCTTCATGGGAAATGAATTCGGTCAGTGGACGGAGTGGAACCACGATGCGAGCCTGGAGTGGCAGCTCCTCCAGTACGATCCTCACCAGGGACTCCAGCGGTGGGTTCGGAATCTCAATACCTTTCTCAGAGAAGAGCGGGCCCTGGTAGAACAGGATTTCGAACCGGCCGGCTTTTCCTGGATCGACTGCCACGACAGCCAGCAGAGTGTTCTGAGTTTTCTCCGGCAGGGCCGAGATATAGGGGATGTCGTTGTCTGCGCTTGCAATTTCACCCCTGTACCACGGCACAACTACCGACTCGGAGTGCCCCTGGGAGGTTGGTGGAAGGAGGTCCTCAATAGTGACGCACCCCTCTATGGGGGGAGCGGACAGGGCAACATGGGAGGGGTGACCGCCAGTCCCGTGGCCTCTCATGGTCACTATCATTCCTTGAACATCACGCTGCCTCCCCTGGGAATCGTTGTGTTTCATCCCGCCGATGAAGACTGAGCTTCCCGGGTCTGCACCGCCATCCCATGCCCTTCGGTGCCGAGTTTCGGGAGAGGGGCGCAGTGTGTTTCTCTCTCTGGACCCCGGGTGCGCTTCGGGTATTTTCGTAGTAAAAAAACAGGACATTGCGGAAAAAATGGGAATTTTTTTGCACGAGCCTTATGAGAATCGGCCCATGGTCTGCGTCGTTTGGTACTAAGCGGATTCGGTAGTGTCGGCCGCCTTTTTTTCCTCATGCACCTCTCTGACGACCTCCCGGACGATTTCCCTGAGGCCTTCTTTCTGGGTTTCCTGGAGTTCGAGCCTGAAGGGTGGACTCGCCTCGCCGAAGTACAGAGTGCTATGTGGGAACGGGATTTCGATTCCAAGCTCATCGAAGCGCTTCTTAAAGCGCCGGTTGAGTTCGCGCCCTACCATCCACTGTTTTATGGGTTCCGTCTTGATCCTTGCCTTTATGATTACTGCTGAATCCGCAAACTGATCCACACCCAGCACCTCAATGGGCTCCTTTATGAACGGTGCGTACTCAGGATCGTTGAGAATAGTGGCTCCCACCTCCTTGATAACCTCCACGACGCGATCCGTGTCCTCCTTGTACGCCACGCCGAGATCGTACACATAGTAGGAAAACTGTCTCGTCATGTTGGAAAGTGTATTGATGGCGCCGTTGGGAAAGATGTGCACGGTCCCGTCTTGACTGCGGAGTACTGTTGTGCGGAGATTCACTTCCTCAACCAGACCGCCGGTACTGTTGATGACAACCACGTCATTTACCCTGACCTGGTTTTCGATGATGAGAAAGAATCCGCTGATAATGTCACGCACCAT
>JAFDDO010000003.1 GCA_019310825.1 Deltaproteobacteria bacterium
TCAGGTCAAGAAGCAACTCTGTCCAGGACAATTCGCTTTCCCTGAAGCCGCTCTCCAGGGCGAGCAGTTCTTTTTTGCCGTCTTTCGTGGCTCCAATGATCACCAGAAGGCATTGCCTTTCTTCCATCCGTACATTGCAATAGATACCGTCAGCCCAAATATATACGTACCGCTTATGAGACAAATCGCGTTTTTGCCATTGTTCCAAATCCTCTTGCCAGATGGTTTTGAGACGGCTGATAGTTGAGGCAGACAATCCGGGTGCATCTTTACCCACCAGTGCTGCCAGTGCATCGCTGAAATCACCAGTGGAGATGCCTTTCAAGTAGAGCCACGGTATCAGTTCTTCCATACTTTTTGTCTTTCGGAGGTAAGGAGGCAATAAGGAGGAATTAAATCGAATAGGCCCCGATTCGTGATCCGGTTGGCGATCCCTGGCACGAGGAACCTTAACTGATACCGGACCAATTCCGGTTTGAATTTCGCGCTCAGGAAGATAACCATTACGCACCACTCTTTGGTACTCCTGATTGTCCCTGAGCTCCCTGTACTGGGACAAAAAGCCTTCTATCTCTGCTTCTAAGGCTTCGGCCAACAACTTTCTGGCTCCTGTGCGTAAGATATCGGTAATAAGGTCATCAACAAATGGCTCTGGCTTTTTAAACTCAATTACGTTATCCTTGACTTTAAACATCCTGGAAGGATACACCGCCTAACCTCTCAAACACAACTTTCGATTATATCTCGGGATCTGACGACGGAGGTCCTTTCCGTTCATGGTTACAATGTGTTGCCGGCACAAGACGGCCTCGAGGCCATACATGTCTACAAGGCCTTTGAACACGATATTGACCTTGTGCTCTTGGACATATTCATGCCACGGATGAGCGGCAAAGAGGCCTACGAGAAACTCAAAGAAATCAATCCTGATATCAAGGTATTATTCTGTAGCGGCCATGGCTCAAATCATGAAATATATGAAGCACCAAGAAATGGCGATCTGCATTATGTCAGCAAACCTTTTAAAATAGACGAGTTAGTCAGGAAAGTGCGGCAGGTCCTGAACCATGAAGATGCGAGTATTTGAAGTGCCTAAAGTGCCTAAACCTGGATTGAGCGATTAGCTGTTAGCCATTAGCGTTTAGCTTTGGAAAATCAGGGTATTACGTTAATTAGAAATAACACCTAATGGGTGAAGGTTTGTAATAGCAAAACATCCTGTAATCATTAAACTAATAGCTAATCGCTTAATTTAGGTAAGGTTAAGAAATTTGTTTTCTTCAAACTTCACTCCAAAAAATCAGAGGAATTTGTCAAAAATCCGTGTTATTACCTGTACTGCGTCAGTTTTGGTTGAGAGCTTTAGCAGAGATTCCTGGTGGAGCTCACTTTGAAAAATATCGTCGCTTACTGGGATACAGCCTCCAAACAAAAGATCGGTTTTTTGTACAACCTCCTGTATCTGGTCCTCCAGTACTTTCGGCAGGTCCTTTGGCACCCTATTCACTACGAGCACTTTATTTCTTACTTCTAGTTTTAATGCCTTTGTAAGATCAGCTATGCGTGCCGCTGTGACTAACCCCCGGATTGAAGGATCAGAAACAACAAATAAGGTATGTATTTTCCGGAGATTCAGGCGGCTCAAGTGTTCCATTCCCGCCTCATTGTCGACTATGAGGTAACGGTAACTCCTGGCCAGCCCCTCTATTACTTGTGCCAGGATCGTGTTGGCCATGCAATAGCATCCGGGGCCTTCGGGCTGACCCATGGCCAGCAGGTCAAAACCTTTGGCCTCTATAATGGCACGGTTTATATACATCTCCATATAGTCTCTTTTGGCCATGCCAGGAGGTGTCTCTGTCTTCATCCTCTCCCTGATATCTCCCAGGCTGGTCTCCACTGAAAGGCCAACGAGCTCATTAAGATTTTCATTGGCATCGGCGTCCACGGCCAATACCGGAGTTAGACCTTTTCCCACAAGGTATCTGATCAGGAGAGCACTGATGGTAGTCTTGCCGGTGCCACCTTTACCGGCCATGGCAAGAATCGGGGCCGTTCCAGGACTATGGATGTTAGAAATCAACTTCAACAGCTAAGCATGGGGCTATTGCCCCTAATAGTTTTGGATTCAGAGGGCTATTAATGGTATCAAGTTCATCGATAGAAAGGAGAAAACCAAGACTCTGGCGGAACTGAACGACTCTGCATGCAGTAACCTCACCAATGCCAGGAAGCAGGGTCAGTTCCTCAAAAGACGCACTGTTTATATTTATAGGACGAAAAAAGAGCAACTCCCTTGCGCTATAAACATCCTGTACATTATTTGCAGTAACTGCTTTTTTAAGAGGAACCTGGGCCTGTCCTTTCTTATGTAAGGCCAACTGATGTTCTGCTAATAAAAAACAGCCAACTATGAGGACCAAGACAAGGATTTGTTCTACATATATATTATATTTTGAAAGGCTACAATTGCACATTTTTGTAACTCGAGAAAAATGATGTCTTTCGGCGCTCAAGCAGCAGTTGAGGGTTACGAGTTGCGGATTTTAACCCACGTAACCCGTAACTCCAAAAAACTAAATGTCTGTTGATAGTATATTTTTGTTACAGTAAGCTATGAATCATTATGAAGCAATACGCAAAGATTGAAAAAGCAGAACTCTACGCATTAAAAATCCCATTTAAGATAGATTTTACCCATGCAATGGCATCCCGCTCCTTTTCTGATTCCCTTATTTTCAAAATTGAGGGGCAAGGGAAAAGGGGATTCGGTGAGGCCATCGTACGAGATTATGTATCAGGCGAGATCGGAAAAGGTGCAGACCTACTGAAGAATGCCAAAAAAATCATAGCAAGAATCCTTGGACCCATTTTTGAAAAGAATATATCATGGGAAGATGGAAAAGAGTATTTGGATTCCCTTACCGTCGAATTACACGAACTCCCCCTGTTATGTGCAGTGGAAACAGCGATTCTTGACATGTTTTGTAATAGCTCAGGGGAAGACATCTATGACCTGTTAAAAAAAGAGCCTCTAAAACAATCAATTCAGTATGGTGGAATCCTTCCTATGCTCCCCCTATCAGCGGCAGAATATTTTCTGGATATATACGAAAAAGCGAATATACGTAATATACGGATCAAGGTCGGCACTGATTTAGATTACAATGAGGAAATACTTAAGCTTTCACGAGAAAAACTAGGGAGGGACTTTGATTTAAGAATAGATGCCAATGCCTCGTGGTCATTAGAGATGGCACTTAATAATCTTAAATTATGCCGGAAGTATGGAATATTTCGGATTGAAGAGCCTTTTGGTCGGCATAGAGAGGAAATACTCTTTCTTCTTAAGGATCCGGAGAACCGCGATTTTCAATTTGTGGCAGATGAGTCAGCCCTTACTGTCAGTGATATAGAAACTATGGCAAAAAATAGAAGTTACCACATGATCAATCTTCGTCTTTCAAAGAATGGAGGACTTCTCAAAATTCTAAAAATGGCAGAAATCGCCGAAAAAGAGGGACTTCTGTATCAAGTTGGATGTCACGTGGGGGAAACCGGAATCCTCTCTGCACTGGGCCGTGTAGTCGCATCTATCCTCCCAGAGGCAGTGTATGTTGATGGCTCTTATGATAGTTATCTTCTTTCAGAAAACATAACATCGGAGGATTTCTCTTTTGGTTTTGGCGGAGTGGCTAAAATAATAAGGGGGCAGGGATTGGGTTTTACAGTAGATGAAACCAAGCTTAAGAGATTGAGTATTGGGAAAACGCAAGGTCTTCCAAGAATGGGAAACCACGGTATATGACTATTATTCCTCTTTAACTATGATAAGCGCAACACACTTAGTTTGATTTCACATTTTGGAGGTATGTTAATGTTTGAGATCTTGGAACGTCAGGATATGGCCGATGGCACAGTGGTTCTTAATGAAATAAGTGCGCCCCTGATTGCCAAAAAGGCTAAACCGGGGCAGTTTGTCATCTTGAAAGCAAATGAAACCGGGGAGCGCATTCCGCTCACCATGGCCGACACGGACCCGGATAAGGGTACCATTACAATAATATATCAGGTTGTTGGGAAGAGCACCACCCTGTTTAAGTCCCTTAAGATAGGTGAGGGATTTCAGGATGTTATTGGTCCTTTGGGGCAGCCTACACATATTGAAAAACTAGGCACTGTTGTGTGTGTTGGAGGGGGAACCGGTGTTGCTGTTTTGCATCCCATCGCTCGAGGGATGAAAGAAATCGGTAACCATGTCATTGCCATTATCGGTGCCAGAAACAAAGATCTCCTCATCCTGGAGGACAAAATGAAGGCCGCATCCAATGAGTTGCATGTCTGCACAGACGATGGATCATACGGCCATCATGGGTTTGTGACGGATGTACTCAAAGATATCCTGGAAAAGGAAGCAGTTAAACTCGTTGTGGCAATTGGTCCTGTGCCGATGATGAAATTTGTGTGCAGTGTTACGGAGAAGTACAAGGTCAAAACTCTTGTTAGTCTGAATCCCATCATGGTAGACGGGACAGGCATGTGTGGTTGCTGCCGGGTGAGCGTGGGCGGTAAGACACGGTTTGCCTGTATAGATGGTCCTGAATTTGACGGGCATGAAGTTGATTTTGACGAACTGATGCAGCGCCTCCAGGCCTATAAGGAGCAAGAGTCTGTTGCATATAAGAAATTCCTGCATGAATAAGGTGTTATGGAGAATAAAATGACAGAAAAATCACCTAAAAAAGAAAAGATACCCAGGCAGCCCATGCCTGAGCAGGATCCCCGGATCAGAAAACGGAATTTCGAGGAAGTTCCATTGGGATATACAAAGGAACTTGCTGTAAAAGAGGCGGAAAGATGCCTGCAGTGCAAAAAGCCTTCTTGTATGGAAGGGTGTCCGGTGTCTGTTGACATACCAGGCTTTATCAAAAGCATAAAAGAGGGTGATTTCGCCAAAGCTGTCCGGAAGATATGGGAAAGAAACGCGCTTCCGGCCGTGTGCGGCAGGGTTTGCCCACAAGAGATCCAGTGTGAAGGCAAATGCATCCTTGGCAAAAAGGGAAAGCCTGTGGCGATTGGCAATTTGGAGAAGTTTGTTGCGGATATGGAACGGGAGCACGGCGATGGAAAACTCCCGCCCAAGAATGATCCAACGGGGAAAAGGATAGCCGTAGTAGGGTCCGGTCCCTCCGGCCTGACTGTTGCCGGAGACCTTATTCTCAAGGGTCATGAAGTGACAATTTTCGAGGCCTTTCACAAACCGGGCGGTGTTCTTGTATATGGTATTCCGGAATTCAGGCTTCCTAAAGATATAGTTTATTCGGAGGTAAGTACCCTTGAGAAATTGGGGGTAAAAGTTGAATGCAATACAGTGGTAGGAAGGACCGTTTCACTGGATGAACTCTTTGAACAGGGCTATGATGCCATCTACGTCGGAGTGGGTGCCGGACTACCCCGGTTTCTGAACATACCGGGAGAAAACCTGATCGGTATATATTCGGCAAACGAGTATCTGACCCGGGCCAATCTTATGAAGGCATACCTGTTTCCTGAATACGATACTCCCCTTGCCAGAGGTAAAAATGTAGTTGTGTTTGGAGCCGGAAATGTAACTATGGATTCCGCACGGACTGCCATGCGTCTGGGTGCCGACAGGGTACGCATCGTTTACCGCAGGTCCCGGGATGAAATGCCTGCCCGATCCGCAGAAATTCATCACGCAGAAGAGGAAGGCATTGAGTTTTCTCTCCTCACAGCGCCTATAAGGTTCCTGGGTGATGAGAATGCCCGTCTGACAGGTGTGGAGTGTCTCCAGATGAAATTGGGTGAGCCTGACGAATCCGGGCGACGGCGTCCCATACCCATAGACGGCTCAGAGTTCAAGCTGGAGTGCGACCTGGCGGTTATTGCTGTTGGTGCAGGGGCCAATCCCCTTTTGACCAAGTCAACCGAGGATTTAAAAGTCAACAAGTGGGGTTATATTGTTGCAGATCCTGAGACAGGTAAGACTATGAAAAAAGGGGTATGGGCCGGTGGAGACATAGTTACAGGCCAGGCCACGGTCATTTTGGCCATGGGGGCAGGCAGAAAGGCCTCTGATTCCATACATCAGTACCTTACATGGGGGTGGTAAAAACAGAAAAAGAAATCATGGAAATCAGGTTTTTCTGTCAGAAAGACAATTGCCATGTTGCTATCTCAAGGAACTGTATGCATCCAATGGATTACTGCCCTTACCGGCAGACATGTTTGATCCACTATCAGGAAAGGGAAAGGCACAAATCATCGAGAAAGAAGTATCTTCAAAAATACGGGGAAGATGGTTAGGAGCTGTCCGCGAATAAGTTGGACAACTCCTTAGTGAGATATGAATATCCTTCTTACAAACGATGACGGAATATACGCCCATGGATTGTACTCACTTTATGAAGTCCTTAAAGATGACCATGAATTGTTTGTTGTTGCTCCTGATAGCGAACGTAGTGCAGTGGGTCATGCAATTACCCTGGCAGATCCTCTCAGGGTCCGCTCTTTAAATCGCAATGGTTCATTTTTTGGATTGGCTCTGAGTGGTACACCGGCAGACTGTGTTAAGCTTGCAGTGCATGAGCTGATTAAGAAGCCGATTGATCTGGTCATTTCAGGAATTAATCAGGGTGCTAACCTTGGTATAAACGTCCTGTATTCAGGGACAGTTTCTGCTGCTACAGAAGCAGCTATACTTGGGATAAAGTCTGCTGCTATTTCCCTTGACACATATCGAGACCCTGACTTTTGCTTTTCTGCCAAGTTTGCAAAAAGGCTTATTGCATGGCTCAATAAAATTGACCTTTCATCCGGAGTAGCGGTTAATGTTAATGTTCCTGCCTTGCCTCCTGATCAAATACTGGGAGTGAAGGTAACTAAACAGGGAACTTCACGCCTTGTAGAACAATTTGATAAACGAGTAGACCCCAGGGGTGATATATATTATTGGCAAACCAGCAGCGAGACCTTGGCAACCAATGAAGACGATGACATAGACAGTATTGCCTTGAAGCAGGGTTATATTACCATTACTCCTATCCATTTCGATCTCACATCTTATTCGACCTTAAATTCTCTCCCTACACTACAAATTTAGTGCATTTTATGTCTGGGTTATCGTTAGAGGAGTTGTTTAAATACAATAAATTTGTAATAAATCACGATTTTTAATTTCCTGTCTAATAGCTTTCATTTTTTATCTTTTAAGCATTACCCCCGCGACCAGCTCTATGGTTCTTGGGTATTTCTACTGTCCTAGCCCATGATTTATCTTTAGTTTTGACAATTTTATAGCTATTGACAAGTTATGATTCTTTCTGTACTTGTATTACCGAATTTATTAATTGGCTTATCTGCGTCTGGATTAAGAAAAAATGCTGCAATCTCTAAATTCATAATTCCCTTTGATGTAATTGGCGAAGAAGTGGAAATTACTATACAATCAATATACATTGATATTTCAAAAAATCAGAAAGGAGTTTATTATGACTGGAAGAAAGAGAAGTAGGCCGTATAATGTAGATGACGTACGATATGTGCATAAGCATTATGCTGAAATGACGGCTTCCGAGATAGCCGACAAGCTAGGTATCAGCAGGTTCCAGGTATCAAAGATTGTCAGTGAACTGAGGAAGCACATAGATTTGCCTAAGAAGACTGTGCGTCGGCCTAATCCAATTCTTAAGTTTCTGGAAGAAGAAGGTATTGCGCCAAAAGAGGCAGCCAAAACAAAAACTAAGGGAAAGCGCAAGAAGTCTTAGCATCCACAAGCTATATCTGGAAAGATGAATGCAGCTATATCAAATATGATGTAGCTGCTTTTTTTTGTTCAATTTATGATTACACTGCAAAAAAGTCTGAAACATGATTCCGCTCAAAAAGCCCGAGATGCAAGGCACGAAATTTTCCAGGAATGAAAAGTACTTATCGTACGTCGCAGTGGCTGGAAAATTGAAGCAACACTGCAGGTTGGATTTTTACAGCGGAATCATTTATCAAAATCATAGTTTTATTTTGTGCAATGCCCGGAGCTGTGTTCCTGTTGATTGAGATGGCATGGCGTGTTAGGCTAATGCGGCTTCGAGGTAAAGATGTAGCCGTTGTGAAGGAGTTTGGTTTATGGAATATGAGGTAGTAATAGGTCTTGAGGTTCATGTCCAGTTGCAGACTGAAACGAAGATTTTTTGCCCCTGTTCAACTACCTTTGGTGCGCTACCCAATACGCATTCATGTCCGGTATGTGTGGGAATGCCTGGAGTTCTGCCTGTGCTTAACAGGAAAGTTGTAGAATTTGCCATGAAAATGGCACTGGCCACACATTGCAAAATAGCCCCTTTCAGCGTTTTCGCCAGAAAGCACTATTTTTATCCTGACCTTCCCAAGGGTTATCAGATTTCTCAATATGATCTTCCTCTGGCTGAACGCGGTTGGATTGAAATCGCTATAAACGGACAGATCAAGAGAATCGGTATTACCCGCATCCATTTGGAAGAGGATGCGGGTAAATTGATACATGATGAAAACAGGCCGGTTAGCTATGTGGATCTTAATCGGACAGGTGTGCCTTTGATTGAGATTGTGAGCGAGCCTGATATTCGAAGTCCTGAAGAGGCTGCTTTATATCTCAAGAAAGTGAGACAGCAGGTCCGTTATTTGGAGATCAGCGACGGCAATATGGAAGAGGGTAGTCTGCGCTGTGATGCCAATATTTCCTTGAGACCCAGGGGGCGGGAAGACTTTGGCGTCAGGACGGAACTCAAAAATATGAATTCTTTCCGTAACGTGCAAAAAGCATTGGAGTTTGAGATAAGGCGTCAGACAGCTCTTTTACTTGATGGTCATGGGATAGTGCAGGAGACCCGTCTTTGGGATACAGCCAAGAGCGTAACAGTCGCAATGAGGGGTAAAGAAGAAGCACATGATTATCGATATTTTCCCGATCCGGATTTGGTCCCGGTCGAGATTGATAATGCCTGGATGGACAGTGTGAAGGAAGAACTGCCTGAACTGCCTGATGCAAAATGCGCTCGCTTTGAGGAACAATACGGTCTTTCAGACTATGACGCAGGAATCCTCACAGCCTCAAAGTCCCTGGCTGATTATTTTGAGGAATGCGTAGCCCTGTTTCCCAGTCCAAAAATTGTCAGCAACTGGATAATGGTAGAATTGTTCCGTCTTCTAAAACGAGAGAATCGGGAAATTGACGCCTGCCCGATACCTCCTGCCGGCCTGGCGGAATTGCTCAAGCTGATAGACAATGGCACTATTAGCGGCAAGATGGCAAAAGATATCCTTGAACAGGCATATGATTCAAAAAAGAGTCCTAAAAAAATTGTGGAAGAACAAGGGGTCGCCCAGGTGAGTGACGAATCCACAATTAGCACTTTGGTTAAGCAGGTAGTGGACGCCCATCCAAAAGAGATAGAAAAGTGCAAGGCTGGAAAGACCAAGATCCTGGGTTTTTTAGTTGGACAGGTTATGAAGAAGACAAAGGGACAGGCCAATCCCCAAAAGGTAAACGAGCTACTGCGAAAGGCCATGGGCCTATGAAAATAATTATTCACTTCCCCTCTGGCTGTCAAGGAATATGAACGGTTACCTATGAAAAAAATTGCTGCTGAAAACTACAACTTGCCATTGACCCTGCTTCAAAGCAAAGGCAATACGTCTGTAGTACCGCTCAATTGGGAAAAGCACGTTCTTTATTTGTTAGACCAGAGGTTATTACCTCATGAGGAGACCTGGCTTTCGTATAGATCTGCAAAAGATGTTGCTCAAGCTATTAAGGATATGGTGGTGAGGGGAGCGCCGGCCATAGGGATCACTGCTGCTTTTGGCATGGTTTTGGCCGCTTATGGACTCAAGCATAAAAACAGGGACTTATTTGTAGAAAAATGGCTGGAGAAAGCAGCTTTTATGCTTCAGGCCCGGCCCACGGCAGTAAACTTGAAGTGGGCAGTAGAGAGGCTAGAAAAGCTTGCGCGCAGGCATTATGAGCTGAGCCCAGGCGATCTCACAGCCATTTTAGAAAAGGAGGCCATTTCTATTTGGACAGAAGACGTAAGGGCCAACATAGCCATAGGATTTCATGGTCAAGCCCTTTTACCGGAAACGGGCGGCGTGCTCACTCACTGTAATGCAGGCGGCCTTGCTACCGGTGGATATGGAACGGCCCTTGGAGTTATCAGGGCTGCCCTTTCTAGGGGCAAGAAGATCAATGTCATTGCCGATGAGACCCGCCCTTGGCTCCAGGGTGCCAGGCTTACGGCTTGGGAGCTTATCAAGGACGGGATAGCAGTTACTCTGGTTGTGGATGGAGCAGCTGGTTTTTTGATGCAAAAAGGACAGATCAAGGCTGTGGTGGTTGGGGCAGATCGCATAGCAGCCAATGGTGATGTTGCCAACAAGATCGGGACCTACACCGTAGCTGAACTTGCCAGAGCTAATAACATCCCTTTTTATGTGGCTGCCCCTGTTTCCACAATTGATCCTTTCACCCCTTCCGGAGATCAGATACCCATAGAAAAGCGTGGGCCCGGAGAAATTACCACTTTTGCCGGAAAAAAGATTGCCGCCACGGGTGTGGAAGTTCAGAATCCAGTATTTGATATTACTTCTCACCATCTTATAACCGCCATAATCACCGAGTTAGGTGTGCTTACCCCGCCATACGGTCCTGCTATTTATGCCTGCTTCTCTTGAGCATTTAGTCCGATTGGTTGCAAATTTTTTTGATTCCTTCACGGCTGCCCTGTTTGTCCGTAGTCACCAGGGAAATGATGATCTCCATTTAATGGCATGGGAGAGTCTCAGCCCTTATATAGTGCCTGGATGCAATATAGAGATTGGTCAAGGGCTGATAGGCTGGGTTGCGCGGGAAGGGAAAAGGTTGCACGCAACCCATTTCGATAGAGATACCAGGACCCTTGGTATCTACAGCAGAGACGTTGGTATAAAGGCATTTCTCGCAGCCCCCTTACTCGACGGTGAAGGGGTCTTGATGGTCGACAGCAAAAATCGTTATTCTTTTCCTGAAAAGAAACAGCGTATTTTAGAAGATTGTGCAATAATAGCTACTGATTTATGGTTTTCCTGGAAAAATCACCGTGAACTCCAGTTCTTTCGTCGTTGGAACAAATGGCACCATGGCCTTTCAGGAAAAATAGAGCATATGTTGATAAGCTTAAAAAAATTGTTAGGGCTTAAAAGTGGTCTTGTGGCCTTTCAAGAAATAGACAAAAATGTTTTTATAATTAAGGCTACCATTGGGCTACCTCAAAAGATTAGTCTGGAAGGTCAGCGTTTTAGTGTGGAAAAAGGCCTTGTCGGTTGGCTTTTGAGATACAGAAAGCACTTGACGCTTGTTAGTCGCCATGAAGCAGATAAACACAGATCTTATTTTTTATGGCCTGGTGAGCCCTTTGACAGAGGTCCAGTGCTGATAGGACTCTTTCAGCCAACTGAAGCAGGTGCATTGGTGTGGATACTTACCGGAGATACAGACTTGTCAGATTGGCCGGGAGATCTTGCCGAACTCCTGGTTTTTTCTCTTGATCGAGTTATTAATGATTATACTGTAATAAATCCTTAAATATGATTCTGTTCAAAATGCTTCGGATGCAAGGCGAGAGATTTTCGAGGAATGAGGCTTACCAGCGTATGTCGCAGTGACCTTTCTGCGTGCAACGCACAGGCCAGGTGAGAAAATCGAAGCAACACAGCAGATGGAGTATTTTCAGCAAAATCATTAATGATTGGAGATGCCATGGCGCTTAAGAACCTTAAAAATATGATAAAACAGGACCTAGCCATGGATTTAGGCACTGCCAACACCCTTATTTATGTTCAGAGGGAGGGGGTGGTCCTGAATGAACCCAGTGTAATTGCGTGTTCAACTGACGGCTGGGTAATTGAGGTGGGGCTTGCTGCAAAAAAGTATCTAGGCCGTACCCCGGAGGGTATCACGGCAGTGCGTCCTATGAAGGACGGAATCATAGAGGACTTTGATGCAGTAAGTCAGTTAATAAAAGTTTTCTTGAACCGTGCGCAAGAACGAAGGGGGATCTTCTCGCCGAGAATAGTAATTTGTGTTCCTTCTAATATCACCCAGGTGGAAAAACGGGCTGTACTTGAGGCGGCCCATGAGGCCGGGGCCAAAAAAAAATTTTTATTGGAAGAAACCATGGCTGCCGCTATAGGTGCTGGGCTCCCTGTCCATGGAGAAAAGCCTCAGATGGTACTGGATATAGGTGGTGGGACAACTGAGGTGGCGGTAATAGCTAAGTGGTCTTATTTGCACTGCGAGACATTACGGGTGGCAGGGGATGAATTTGATGACGCCATCGTTCGTTGGTTGACCAAAGAACGTGATCTGGTGGTTGGTCTGACTACTGCGGAGACTATTAAATGGGATATAGGATCGGTCTGGGATGATGAAAAGGGGCTGGATCAAGAATACAGCGTAGGGGGAAAACATTTTCTGCGAGGGGTACCGGTAACGTCCGTAATTACTCCACGGGAACTGATGCCTGCTCTGGAGAAACCGCTGGATGCAATTGCCGAAATAATAGAGGATGTGCTTGGGATTTTGTCTCCAGACATCAGAGCCTCGATAGAATCCAACGGCATAACATTGACAGGAGGTGGGGCTTTGCTGAGAGGCATTACTCAATTCTTGAGTTTAAGGACCGGTCTTACGTTTCACCTTACAAGTGATCCGCTGACAACTGTGGTCCAGGGTGCTGGGCGAACAATTGAGGCCTTTAAGGATTACGAAAGGGTTTTTATTAATTAGTAGGATCTGTGATCAAGAACCCTCCCCCTTTTTTATTTCTTCATGAAATATTACTTTATTACCCCCTGTTTTTTTTGCGGCATACATTGAGTCATCAGCTTTACGTATAAAATCGTCAATATCTTCGCGCAATTCCTTGTTTGTTCTCCTGAAGCGGGAGACACCTATGCTAAGTGAAGTCTTACCTATGTCCTCGTTCAGGTAATTGCTCCGTATACGTTCTGCTATCTGGTTTACCTGCTCTGTGTCAGCCTGGGGAATCATTACAGCAAATTCATCTCCTCCATAGCGAAATGGAGTATCAACATTACGCCTGATGGAATTACCTAGCACCTTGGCCAAGCGCTGGAGCACATGTTCTCCTGCCTGATGCCCCAATGTGTCGTTCAGCTCCTTGAAATTGTCCAGGTCTAATATGATTAGAAAAAGAAAATAATTTTGGCGGGTGGCCCTTTGGGCTTCCTCTTCCAGCTTATTGTCGAGAAAGCGCCTGTTGTATAGGTCTGTAAGGACATCTCTTACGGAAAGTCGTTCCAACAGGGCTCTATATCCACGTTCCCTGATTATTCTGTTGAGCTTGGCCTCTAACTCGTCCAGGTAAAAAGGTTTTTGAATGAAGTCACATGCTCCAGCTTTAATAACGTCGGTGTAATTAAAGTCTCGACCATATCCTGTTATTGCTATCACATCGGTTTCAGGCCAAAATTTTTTGATATTCAGGATAAGCTCCATTCCATCCATCCTGGGCATCAGAAAGTCAGTGATTACGATGGTACTGGGGGACTGCTCCAACAATGATATGGCCTCCATACCGTCAGTTGCTGTACGACATTGGTGCCCCAAACGGGAAAGGAATTCTGCCAATAAGTTTAAGATGGTAGGATCGTCGTCAACAATTAGCAGTTGTTGTGTTTCTTGTGGCAGATTTTTTGGGATAAAATCTATTTGGCTTTCAGATGATTCTAAAATTTCAGACAACACAGCCTCCGAGACTTTATTGGTATACAAGGTTATCTTGAATCAATTGATTCAGAAATTGCGAATTTAAGGAATTGATGGTTGTTTTATTGATTCCAATTCCTCAATTCGAGATTATTTATAATAATTTAAAGAGAACAAAACAAGATATTCTTTGATTCTATAAAAATAACAACTTTGTTGATTTTGATTCGCCTCCTTGCTAAGATTAAATTGATTTTTCAGTTAATATTTTCAATCAAGGGTATTTTTCTTCAAGCCAAATAATAAATGGACTTAATGATTGGCAATAGCCCACCTATCAGGCGCATCAAGGATCTGATCAATCAGGTAGTGAACACCGATTTGAATGTCCTTATTTGTGGAGAAAGTGGCGTAGGGAAAGAACTGGTTGCCCGCACTCTACATGAGCTTTCTTCTCGTCGAGATTATCCTCTAGTCAAGGTTAACTGCGCTGCGCTACCAAGCGAACTTCTGGAAAGCGAACTATTTGGTTATGAGCGTGGTGCATTTACTGGAGCAGTACAACCAAAGCCGGGAAAATTCGAGTTAGCCAACGAAGGAACCATACTGCTTGATGAAATTGGCGATATGCCTGTTGCACTGCAGGCCAAACTTTTACAGGTATTACAAGATTCTGAATTCGCTCGTGTAGGCGGGGTGAGGAATATTCATGTCAATACCTGGGTGATATCTGCCACTAATCACAACCTTAATGAAGATGTAAGAAAAGGGAGGTTTAGAGAAGATTTCTATTACCGAATCAATATTATAAAGATAGTGGTGCCACCCCTTCGGGACAGAAAAGAAGATATTCCATACCTTCTTGAACACTTTATCCGAAAGTACAGAGGCATGTCGAAGGGTGGAGTAATTGATATCTCCGGTAAACTTGAAAAGGTATTTGCTGAATATAATTGGCCAGGAAATATAAGGGAGCTTGAGAACTATGTTAGAAGGTTGATAGTCCTTAAAGATCCTGATTTGCTTAAAGAAGAGATCCTTGGGTCTATGGGCCAACAGATGTCGGAAGATCGACCTATTGCTGAATTATGGACGCCGGATGAATCCCTTATAAATTCAGTGCTCGATAACTGCAGACAAGAAATGCAAACACAGTTCCCATCTTTAAAGAAAATCCGGAAAAAGAGTCTGGCCCGCATTGAAAAGGTAGTAATAGAAGAGGCCATCAAGCGGACTAATGGTAATCGCAAAAAGGCTGCTCAGCTACTCCAAATAAGTTACAAGGCACTTCTTTATAAGATAAAAGATTTTGGGGTAAAAGTGTCGGCCATAGATTCATCTGACGATAGCTTGGAGCTAAAGCTGCCGAAAGAACTGGAGCCATTTGTATAATTTTTTATAGTTGCAATGTAATAGAAAAGCTTTTCCATTTGTGGAAAAGCTTTTCTTATTTTGTTAAAGACGCCCAGATATTAGGCTGCATTCTCAGCATTAAATTAGTAAAAAAAAATTTATTTTGGTATCTTATTTGCATTTAAATTATCACTTAATAAATTATTCCCCCTAACATGACAATTTTTCCATAAGGAGACTCTGTGCAGCAAGGAGTCCATAGAGATCGGCGTCGATTTTTTCGAATACCGTTAAATCTTCCGCTGTGTTTAAAAACAGGGCCCCTTGGATCTGCAACGAGTGTAGTTTCAACTGATCTGAGTCCGTATGGTATTCAAATTAAGTCTGATAGCCCTGTCAGTCTTCATGAGACTGTGACCATCAGGCCCGGCAAAAAAGGCCTCAAGACCGATTATGTTGCGAAAGGGCAAATTAAGTGGGTTAAACGAGAAAAAGGCAAATTTAGAAGTGGAATAGCCTTTGAAGACGCAATTGATTGGCCTTTTTCTATTTCTGATCTAGGTAAAGGCATTGAGACTGAACTCAGCCGTTCGATTTATTTTCAATACATTTTAGACAGCCTGGATGATGGGGTTCTTATCTTTGATTCCAAGCTCAATATTGTTTCCTCCAATATTAATCAGCCATTCTGCTTGCCAAGAGATCCTGAAAAACTCCGGGGAAAACATTTTACAGAGGTCTGTTCACTATTTAAGAATTCTAAAGGAGAAGGTTCTCTTAAAGAACTATTAGATAAAGCCATGGTTGATAGAGAAGAGGTTAGGATAAGCGCTTTTCCTTGCGACTTGCCGTGGCTAAATGATACGGATTGTCATAGATATTATAATATTTGGCTTTTGCCTTTAATCGGCCCTGGGGGTACAAAAGGTCTGGTTTTGCGCAATCGCGATGTTACTGCACTGCGCCGGCTCCAGGATAGGGAAAAAGCTAGGGAAGAGACCCAGTGGCAACAATACAGGCATTTCATTTTTGGTCAACTGTTCGATGATCTCCTTGAGGATATTGCAAATCCTTTATCTGCAATTATTGGGCGTCTCGATCTTATGACTCAAAAAATGTCCAGCGCTGAAACTCCCATAGGTGAAACACAGGTCAAGGCTTGGGTCTCTGATATCAAGTCAATTCAGATCATAACAGGTCAAATAACGGAATTTTGTTGGGCCATTGCTTTTAGAAGGAAAAATGAGACAATAAAAGAAGCGGTGCCGTTTTCTTTGAATAGTTTAATAGAAGATGAGCTAAGAATTTTAGATCTCCATTTCTTTTTCAGGAAAATAGACAAGCAGGTATCATTATCTCCCGATCTTCCGCCACTTCATGTATGTTATTCAGAGTGGGCCAATGCGTTTTTAGCTCTGTGTCTAGTGCTGATGAGGCAGATGTCAACCCTCAGCAATATGCGGATGTCGATTCAGACTTTTAAGGAGAATGAAGACTTGGTCCTCCGCATCGTCCACAACGGTAAAGCCTTGAATACGCCTTTAGATAAAGATCCTGCCCTTAATATTTTGGCGCTCTTGAAAAAGAAATATGGAGTTCATATATACGTTTCAGGTGATTCGGGTTTTCAGACAGTGATACTTAAGATGGCAATACCAAAGATGCAAGAACCGTCAGGAAACTTCATTTCCTGAAGTCATCCGCCAAATCATCCTTTTTTTGCTTCATTTCGTTAAATTTCTGCGAACAGAGGACTTGAGATCATCTAAGTTGAAGGATTTAACTATATAGTCATCTGAGGCCCACGATGCCAAATCCTGTTTATACTCAGGATAAGCAGAACTCAAGATAACAGGCACCCTTGGTTTTTTCTGTTTCATTTGACGCAGCACTTCTATGCCGTCCATACCAGGCATATTGATGTCCAGGATGACAAGGTCCGGTTCCTGAGCGTCAAAGGCCTTAAGGGCATCTTCTCCGCTCATCGCCGAGTAGACTTCATAGCCTTCTTCTTCCAACTCTTCCTTGTAAAGGAGATGAATACTCTCTTCGTCATCAACTATGAGTATTTTTTCTTTATTCATGGATCACCTTCTTGGCTGCTTATTATTAATATTGATTATCCAGCAAATGGTTTGATGTAGGCAGTAGTACTTCATTAGTCTAAATTGATTTCTCTGAGAAACTGTGCGGACTCTTCAGGTGGGGTAGGATTGACATAAAATCCGGTACCCCACTCAAACCCTGCCATTGTGGTCACCTTGGGCATTATTTCTATATGCCAGTGATAGTGTTCCAGAAAAGGGCTGCGTAGCGGAGCCGTGTGCAACATATAATTGTAAGGGACTCCGGGGAGGGCTTTGTCAAGGCGCTGCATTGTCTCCAGAAATAGGTCTGTCAATAGGTGAAATTGATTATCGTCCATGGAAACATAAGAGGATTGGTGTTTCTTAGGCATCAGCCACATCTCAAAAGGCGAACGGGGTGCAAAGGGACAAATCGTGATAAAATTATTATTTTCACATACTATTCTTATGTCTTGGGACTTTTCCTGACGGATGATGTCACAAAAGATACAGCGTTCCTTAAATTCATAATAGTGCAAACTGCTTTGGATCTCTTCCTGTATCCGGTGAGGTACGATAGGAAGAGCAATAAGCTGAGAATGTGAATGTTCTAGAGAAGCACCTGCAGCCCGGCCGAAATTTTTGAAAACTATTATGTAGCGAAAGCGGAAATCCTGTGCCAAATCAAGCATCCGGTCCCTGTAGGCCCAAAAGGTCTGGATAAGCTGTTCATGAGACATCATGGGGATAGTTTCGTCGTGCCTAGGAGTATCTATTATAACCTCATGAGCACCGATGCCATTCATTTTATCGTAAATACCTTCGCCCCGTTTGTTCAAATCTCCTTCTATAACTAGTGCTGGGAATTTGTTCGGGACTACCCTGAGGGTCCAGCCTGGTCCATTTGGTGAATAGTTCGACCGTCCATAAGCCAGAACTTCAGGTGGGGTAGTATGTTCATTCCCTGGGCATAAAGGACAGAACCCTCCCTTAGTCTTGTCTTTTTCAATGACAAAATCGTATGGACGTTTCCCTCTTTCCTTGGCGATAATAACCCATCGGCCTATAATTGTATCCCTGCGTAGTTCGGGCATTTGGGATTCCTCAAACCAGCCAAAGCCTGCGTTCAAAGTCCTCATCAGGTACTTGAAGCACTATATAGCCCTCACGAGGCCATCTATCTCTAACCAATTTTTTTTGTATTATTTCAACATAAAAAGTCAATTCATCTTTGGGGTTGGAGTCCAGAAGTACAAAAGGTATTGCCACTTCTGCCAGTTCATTTAGAGCGCACCTTACTCCTGTTTCGTGAAAAACAAGAGACTTTCCGTTTTTTAAAAGCCTTAATTTTTCGTTAAAGGGGTCTATAAGCCTGCTGGTGATCAGTTCGATAATTATTGTAGCCTTAGATGAGACGGTTATTTTAAGGCCTAGATCCGGCTCCCAGACATCAAAGCTCCCCTCTCTGGGATCTATCCTCAGATAAAACGACTCAAGATCAAAGCCATATGCAATCTCAGCCAGCGGACTTGCTCCGGAATGCATGGCTCCCCCGTGGCTTCCCAAGCTTAGTGATCCTGCGCCTCTCCACTCGCCATAACAGCTCAAGCGTCCATCAATTTGTGGGTGTATAAAACACGTTGGTTCAGTAGTAGGTATTGCTGGTCTTTGAGCCCTGAGCGGACTTAGCAGTTCATCAGGAACTGTCATATTAAGACTATTATAGACCTTTTTGAGATGAGTCCGGAAAAGGTGGTCAAATTCATAGGCATAATCAGTCTCAAATTGGTCTCCATACCACCAGAACCAGTCACTGCCTTCAGCAGCAAAAATAGATTCCATGGCCATATTAACGGCCTCTTCAGTTATGTTTTCCTGTCTTTTAGCATTATCGATGGCCTTCCTTGCACGACCAAGAGCGTCCCATGCCCGGTTTTCATCCTGCCCACCAATCCAGATGCCGAAATCATGGTTTATCCAAGAGCCTGTATATAGACCCGGCAAGGTGCGTGTCGGCGGATGATTTTCCAGATATTGACCAATGGTCACAAGTTCAAGCATTGGTTCTTTGATAATTGCATCATATAGGCCTGTCAAAAAGGATTCACCACCGTCATGATAATACTCCCATGGATTTTCTCCATCCAAAATTATAGCAATAAAAGGGGAACGTTCCATTCCCTGAAGGCCGCTACAGATTTTCTTTAGCCTGGAGACAAAGTCAGTGATTGCAGCCTGAGGTTGGTTTTTCTGATAAACGAAGCCTATCAGATCTGAAAGCTTATGGTGGCGAAAGACCATGTCTGTGCGGCAGCCATTTATTTCCACTCTATAAGGCTGGAATAGACTTTGAGATTCTATTTTCTCAAGTGAATTGAATAGTATAGCTTCGTCTGTTGCTGTCCAGGAGAATCCAGCCTCTTCAATAATAGGGATAAGCTCAGGGGCAACGGAGCCTTCCGATGGCCAGAGTCCTACAGGGGTCTTCCCTAAGACCTCCTTACAGTAATGCCTACCTCTTTCCAGTTGTGTTCTGGCGTCTTCCGGGCAAGTAAATCGCAAAGGGAGTCTGGTCTCCTGCCTGGACCTTTTCCCAAAATCCGAATCGATTAGCAGGGGGAGAATAGGATGATAGAATGGACTGATACTGATCTCTATCTGTCCTTCGATCCATTTTGAACTATAACGGGGAATGAGTCCTTTCATAAGTTCAAGATGGAAGTCCAGGAGATTCATCTTTTCTTTCTCGCTGAAAGACTGTCCTTTTTGAAAAAGAGAACTTATCAAGGGGTAATTTCTCGATGAAAAACCGACCCAGGTGAGATTAAACCAGACCTGAAGGTCTAAATAGTCCTGAGTTGAAAATTTCTTTCTCACTTGGGAAAAATAAGATGGGCCAAAGTCCCTTCCTCGCAACTCGAGCAGTTGCAGGTACCTCTTGTAGGGTTCTACCATAGTGGGCCATTGGCAGCTGAAAAAATGTGTCAGGATGAATTCCTGGTCTGAAGGGGAAAGCTCGTTGGCAGGGCGACGGCTCAATTCCAGGAAGTCGTCGGTTTTGCCCTGTATATAAGACTGGATTTGGAGAAGAAGGGATGGAACAAGATTAAAAGTTACCTTTGCCTCAGGCCTGGAGTCCAGACATGCTATCATGTCAGAGTAAGCCTTTACAGCATGGAGCCTGACCCATGGCATCGCAAAGCGATCCCATATCGGGTCAAGATACAGAGGTTGATGCATATGCCAAAGAAAGGCAACATATAACTGCTGCATTATATGCCTCTGGCCTTTTCCTCCCTTTCTTGCTTGGACTTGCACTCAATGCAACGGGTTGTGACAGGTCTGGCCGTCAGCCGTTTAGCACATATTTCTTCACCACAATCTTCACAGAGGCCATAAGTCTCATTTTCGATCCTCTCTAAGGCCTTATTGATTTTTTTTATGAGCTTTCTCTCCCTATCTCTGATACGCAGCTCGAAACTACGATCAGACTCTACGGACGCCCGATCTGTTGGGTCAGGAAAGTGGTTGTTCATGTCAGTCATCTCTTCCAGAGTCTTGTCCGCTTCCCCTAAAAGATCATCGAGTTTTTTCTGGAGTAGGCTGCGAAAATACTCCAGTTGGGCCTGTTCCATGCTAGTATTCTCCTCAGAACTTTCTTTTCCAGGTTCCGCTCTTTCCGCCGGTTTTATAATCTAGTTGTATTTTTTCAATAGTTATATTTTTCTCTACTGACTTGCACATATCGTAAATGGTCAAAGCAGCAACTGAAACAGCTGTTAGTGCTTCCATTTCTACGCCAGTAGAGCCTTTTGCCTTTACACGTGCCAAAATTTCTATAGCATTTTTCTCTGAGTCCGGAGTAAAGTCAATCTCTATTTTTTGTAAGCTTAAAGGATGACAAAGGGGAATCAAGGTTTCCACTTTTTTGGCAGCCATGATCCCCGCTATCCTGGCCACAGCCAGAACATCGCCTTTTGAGATTTTACTGTCAATAAGAAGATTAAAGGCACTAGGTCCTATTATTACCTGACCTAAAGCAACTGCTTCCCTTTGGGTCATAGATTTTAGGCTTACGTCCACCATGTGGGCCTGCCCCTTCTTGTTCAGATGAAAAAATGAGTTCTTGCTCAAGACGTCCTCTCATGACCGGAGTGCCCATGTGCTTCGGATCGTTTAAACAATTTACGAAAGAAGCCGCCTTCTTTTTTTTCTTTTTCGATATCTGCGAATTCCTGAAGCAGGGCACATTGGCGCTCTGTCAACTTGGCTGGTGTTACAACAGCAACTTCAATTATCTGATCCCCGGCTCCAAATCCTCTTAGATCAGGAATGCCAAGTCCTTTCAGCCTAAAGTGCTCTCCTGTCTGAGTTTCTGCCGGAATTTTTAAGTTGCGGGATCCATCCAGGGTGGATACTTCAACTTCGTCTCCCAGGGCTGCCTGTACAATAGAAATAGGAAGGCGAAAATATATGTCATTGCCATGACGTTCGAAAAAGTCATGGGGTTTTACGTGTATTACTATATAGAGATCCCCCCTGGGCCCATCCCTGAGACCGGCCTCGCCCTCACTCCTCAGGCGCAATCTTGATCCTGTATCTACACCTGCAGGAATACGTACCCTCACCTTATGTCGTTCTCTTACTCTGCCTTGACCTTGGCATACCTGGCAGGGGTCTGTGATAATTGTTCCGCTTCCGGAACAATGTGGACAAGTGGAGGAAATCCTGAAAAACCCTTCCGACCTTATTATTTGGCCTCTTCCCTGGCAAGTAGGACAGGTAGTAGGACGGCTTCCGGAGGCCATACCTGTTCCTTTGCAGATGGAACAGGACTCAAGACGAACGATCTCTATTTCAGTCTCCGCACCTCTGGCAGCATCTTCAAATAAAACCTCAAGGTTGTATCTTAGATCTGCACCCGCCTCTGGCCCCATGGATACGTCATGTTTTCGGTGAGTAGTAGAAAAACCGAACAGGTCTTCAAACAAATCGCCAAAGTTATTAAATATGTCTTGTGGTCCGGAAAAACCCCTAAAACCGTTCCCGGCTATTCCTTCGTAACCGTAAAGGTCATAGGTCTGCCTTTTCTGAGGATCTCTGAGCACTTCATAGGCCTCTGCCGCCTCCTTGAAGTATTCCTCTGCGTCTTTATCACCCTGGTTTTTATCAGGATGATATTTTAAGGCCAGCTTCCGATAGGCTTTTTTTAGTTCTTCAGATGAGCAGTCTCGGGAGACCTCCAATATCTCATAGTAGTCTTTTTTCATTGATAATGCCTACAAGCGGTCTTTTTCAACCTTCTGCCTGATTAATATCTGTCTGTAATGCTTGAAAAATTCGTTGCTCTTCTGCCTCTCGAGCCAATGCTTCCAAATTTTCAAATTTTACTTTGTCTTGGGCAATTTCTCTCAACGCCAAGACTATTTCCCTGTTTTTACATTTGACCAGGGGCTGGGCACCCTTGCGCAATTGCTTTACCCGCTCGATCGCAAGGTGTACTAATGCAAAACGGTTAGGCAAATTTTCCAAGCAGTCTTCTATTGTTATTCTCGCCATTATATATTCTCCAGTTAAAAAATAGCATAGTATTAATAAGTGGATAGTGTTTTGGGCTTAAATTTTCAGGATTAAACCTCTCGCCCTTTCGGGATATCAGAAAGCCAAAAATACTGCATCATTTCGGCCAATACGATGTTAAACCGTAGGATATTTAACAAGGAATTTCGAATCATGAAGGATTTTAAAGTCATTCCCTTCGATATTCATAATTCCTTGTTCGATATTCAAATATCAGATCGAGTGGCCTAAACGACAATCAAGGCCTTCCATTTGTTTTGTGACAGACCATTAGAACAAGATCTAGTATTTTGCAAGTGCCTTTTAGAAATATATTATTATAATATCAGTTTTAGTTGTCGCAATCCTTATTCAACATAGCTATCGTAACAGGACTAATATGAGGAACCTTCTTGTAGGCATTTTTTCATATCTCATCATTTTAGCACTACCTGCTAATGGACAGGATTTGGTAGAAATCTCTCAAAATAACATGCCGCAGGCAAGGATTCAGGTAACTCATGAGGCGGTTTCTCCTTCATGGCAGTTGGTCTGGGATGAAGCCAGGGAAATGGTGAAAAAAAAAGAACTTGATGGTGCTGTAGCCCTTTACAGAGAATTATTAAGAGATCGCCAAGGTCTTATAGAAGCCAGATGGGAATTGGCTTTAGTTTTAATGCAGTTAAATAAAGAAAGTCAAGCCATACTTGAATTTGAGCATGTTGTGGAGGCCAGACCCGATGATGTCCAGGCGTTATTCATTCTTGCAGAACTTCTAAGCTGTTCAGGTCAGTGTGATAAAGCTATTGTCACTTATAAAAATTTGGTGGCAGAACTCCGTCTCCGGGGAAAAGGCTTCCACATTGCCAGAAATGAATTACTGAATATTCCTGAAGAGTTTACCTTGGTGAAGGTCTTAGAAAGCCTTGCCCGTTGTCTGGAATCCCAAAAAAGGCTTAATGAGTCCATAACATATCTCCTAAAGGCTTTAGCCATAGAACCTGACCGAAAAGACCTTGAGTTTAAGCTGGCCTGTGGGCTTCTACATCTAAAAAGAGCAAAGAGCTCCTTATCTCACTTCAAAAAATTACTACCTCAATATGAAAATGATCCAGACTTTTTAGCTAACTATGCAAAGGCCCTTTTAGCTGTGGGAGATCGAGATAAGGCCATTAAGATATTTGAGAGGTTTGTGGCACTTTCCAGCGATAATGCTGGGGAAGATCACACAGGTAATCTTATATGGAGTGTTAATGAACTTGTCTCCTTATATTTGATGGAAGGAGACGTCCAGTCAGCAATTAAAGTCCTTGAGGATTTGAAATATAATCATCCGGAAGTGCTTGATAAACAGCTTTTGGCAACTTCGGGGCGTCTGTATTTTGCCTCACGTAATTATCTCAAGGCCCTTGAGACATTCAGGATTTTTCTGGGAGAAGAACCTGACAATAAAATGGGGTTGCTGTTTATGGCCCGCGTGTATGAGCGCCTTCAGCTCCTTACACCAGCCATTTCCATTTATAAGCAACTCTTACTTCTTGAGCCCAATCCAACCATTACTATGCATTTGGTTGAATTGTTTTTAGAAACAGAAAATTTTGATCAGGCAAGCCTTCTAATTACTGATGATATGCGTAGTTGGCTCCAAAATGATATCAAGGGAAGAGAGCTTCTATTAGATGTCTATCTGAAAAATGGGAACGGAGAAGGTGTTGAAAAACTTTTAGACAGTAAAGGCGATTTCTTTAAGGATGATGACATACTGGCCTCATATGTTTCTCTTGCCACATCGATTGGTTATACGAGTACCCAGATGAGATTTCGTTTATATAACGACGCGTTGCTTGCTTTGGCTGACCAAGCTGGAAAAAGGGAAGACCTCCTGCAGGTCGGTGTGAAGCTGCTTTTGGGTCTTGGTCAACAGGATATAGCTGAGGAAGTATTAAGGTATTGTTGGTCTAAGGGCCGGTCCCTGTGGTCTATTGACATGTTGATCGATAGTTACCTTGAGAAGAATAAGTATGAGAATGCTGTTGTTTTGCTTGAAGAGGCACTATCTATTTATCCTTCTTCCGCAAGGCTTAAACTGAAGCAGGCCCATCTGCTTCTTAACATGGGTAAGGTCGACTTAGCGGGGGAAGTGCTTTTTTCAATTTGTGCAGGCGATAACTGGAAGTGGGGAAAAGAAAAAAAACTGCTGTGTGAGGGCTATGCCCTTGGCTTGGCAGGAAGATATGAAGAGGCACTCGATCTTTATGGAAAAATAATTCAACAGTCACCGAATCATCTGGAAGCACATAGAGGCAGATGGATCAATTTTGCAGCCTATGGATTGGGACAGGAGGCTGATGCAGAGGCCCTGGGTTTAGAAATAATTACAGGAATTGGGTATTCTGATCTTTCACACAACGGCGATAACGAAAAGTTTGTCCCAATGTTTGTAACAAATGGGAGATTGATGCCGGCTCCTGGGGCCTACTTGAGTGAATTAGTACGAAGCAAGAAATTGTTATCACCTAAAGAGATTCTTAGTTCTCCATTCTGTGAAATGGAAGGAGAAGCATGCCCCTTACTGCTTGCTTTATCCTACGAACATTTTGCAAACTTTTCAGAAGCGGTTGTTATGTGGCTCTCTTTCTTAAAGAGACACGAGACTTACTGGCCCGGCTATGAACGTCTTGCACGGATATACGAGGATAGAGGTAAAGTAGACTCTGCAAAAAAATTACGGTACAGGACTTGCCACAAAATAAAACATCTGCGATTGTTTCTTTGTTACGGACAAGATTACAGCGAGCTAAGAACTATCTCTGAAGAAACCGGACCTTCGGGCTTGTGGATATGGCGAAAGCTTGATGATATAGCCCTTGAATCCTGGGAAGGAGTATTCTGTTCCGATTAGGAAATTCCCTCATTATTCCTTGATTTTTTCGAACGTTATAGATAAAAAGGTAAAGGTAGTATCTGGAGACCATATGCGTATGAATATTTTAGTGACCGGCGGAGCCGGTTTTATCGGATCTCATCTATGTGATTACCTTATTTCTAAAGGAGAGTATGTCTCAGTCATAGATGATCTTTCCACCGGCTTCTTTGAAAATATAGTCCATCTGCAGGATAATTCGAGGTTTCAATATATAAATGACACTATCCTAAACAAAGATAGGATGAATAGTCTTGTTCAGCAATGTGACGCAATAGTCCATCTTGCTGCTGCTGTAGGTGTCAAATATGTCGTAGAAAATCCGCTTGCCTCTATCGAAACCAACATCTGCGGGACTGAAATCGTGCTTAATCTGGCCAACAAGCACAAGAAAAAAATACTCATAGCATCAACGTCAGAAGTCTATGGGAAACATATGCATGCCCCTCTGAAGGAGGATGACAATTTAATTTATGGTCCTCCCACTACCATGCGCTGGAGCTATGCAGCTTCGAAGCTTATAGATGAGTTTACTGCGCTTGCATATCATCGTACTAAAAAGCTCAAGGTGGCTGTATTCCGTTGCTTCAATACAATAGGTCCCAGGCAGACAGGTATCTATGGGATGGTGGTACCCAGGTTTATTCAGCAAGCACTGAGGGATGAGCCTATATCAGTTTTTGGTGACGGCCAGCAGACTCGGACATTCACTTATGTTGGGGATGTAGTAGAGTCCATATGCCGACTTATGGAGTGCGAAAAGGCAATCGGTGAAGTAATAAATATAGGAGGCACAGAGGAAATTTCTATATCAGAGCTTGCTAAGCGTATCAAGTCTCTTGTTGGGAGTAATTCCGAAATAATCTATATTCCTTATGAACAGGTCTACGGCAAAAACTTTGAAGACATGATGCGCAGGGTTCCTTCATCTGAAAAGCTCAACCACTTAATAGATTTTGTTCCACAAACGCCTTTTGATACGATTCTTGAAAAAACTGCAGAATATTTTCGTTCCATTATTTAGAATGACTGGAATAGTGCCTAAAGTTGTGGTGCGCATTTTTAGCGCAGTTAATATAAAAATAACCAAAACCAAACTTGCTGAATAGATAGAACATAGCGACACCTTAACTTTGGGCACTTTAAGCTCAATTAACTAAAAATTTTTGCCACAAAAAATACGAAATTTAGAACTAATGTACTAATTGTATTTTATGTCGATTACCCTTCTTGATGCAGGCCTTTTTTTTCTTTACTCCTTTGGACTGAGTGCGTTCCTAATTCCATGCGTGATATGGTTCTCAAAACGCATTGGTTTTGTAGCTCAGCCCAGGGAGGATCGCTGGCATAGGCGTCCAACGGCCCTTCTGGGAGGCATTGCGTTATTTTTGTCGTTTATGCTTCCCAATTTGTTTCTCAGGGAAATCTCACCTCCCATGCTTGTCTTGACTCTGGGAGCAAGTGCCATGTTTTTATTGGGGTTGGTTGATGATGTCCACGACTTGTCGCCTCAAAGCAAATTTATAGGACAATTAATCATCTCTGCTCTGATTGTGGCTGGAGGAGTGAGGATACAAGGACTGGGGCATCCCGCCGCATCTATAATTTTAACACTTTTTTGGTTCGTAGCTATCACCAATGCGGTCAATATTCTGGACAACATGGATGGTTTGGCAGCTGGCATTTCGTTTATAGCTGCCTGTTCACTTTGGGTTTATAGCCAATTTGGAGGTCCTATTCTATTAGGTCTGCCAGCTATGCTCCTTGCAGGAGCTACGGCTGGATTTTGGATATATAACTTTAATCCCGCCAAAATATTTATGGGAGATTGCGGAAGTCTCTTCTTGGGCTTTCTCCTGGCCGGTTTGACCGTAACAGGTACTTGGACATCAGGGCTACCTGATCCAGCATCTGGAGGTTACACTGGAGTTACTAGTTTGGTACTAGTGCTGGTCGTCCCTGTGGCTGTCCTGATTATACCACTCTTTGACACCGCCCTTGTATCCTTTACCAGGGTCCAGACCGGACGACCTATTTCTAAAGGAGGGCGTGATCATACCTCTCATCGCATGGTTTTGCTGGGATATTCAGAAAAAAGGACTGTGTTAACACTCATGGCATGGGCGGGAAGCATATCAGCCTTGGCATTATATCTGTCATACCAGAGTGCCCAGGGACTTTTGGTTATGCTGAGTGTGGTGGCGGTAATTTCCTTGTTTTTCGGAACATTTCTTACACACTTGAATGGCACTGTTTATAATAGCAAGGCAGAGGATTCAGATACCACATTTCGACGCTCCTCACTTTTATCCCAAGTGCTTAACAAAAAGCAAATTCTCCAGGCAGGGGTGGATACTGTGCTTATAACCATCGCCTATCTAACTTCTTATCTTCTTCGATACGACGGTGTTATTAATTTGTGGAATCAACAACTTATAGAGAAATCTCTTCCTTTGCTCATCCCTATCAAGCTATGCTGTTTTTGGATCTTTGGGCTGTATAGAGGTCAATGGCGGTATGTGAGTATTGGAGATATGTGGCAGATTTTTAAGGCAGTTGTGGTCAGTTCTCTAATTATTGTTGGATTGCTTTTATATATTTACCGTTTCGAGGGTTATTCTAGAGTTCTTTTCCTGAACGATGCCCTATTGACCTTGATAATGATAGGTGGCGTCCGTTTACTTATGCGACTATTTAAGGAATATTTCAGTCTGCAAGCCGAGCGTAGTAATTCAATACCCATTCTAATAGTTGGGGCGGGGGATGGCGGGGATCTGTTTCTAAGGGAACTTAGGCACAATTCAAATCATGATTATCTGCCAGTGGGTTTTATTGATGACGATCCCGCGAAAAAGAACCAGATAATCCATGGTATCAAAGTCTTGGGAACCAGAGAAGAAATACCTGGCATTGTTAAAAAATATGGAATTCAAAGAGCCTTTGTGTCTATAGTGTCGGCATCAGAAAGCCAAATTGAAGGAATTTTTGATATCTGTAAAAAGGGTGATGTAAAGTGTGATAGAGTGCGACCGCTTTTGCCAATAGTGAAATCCAGAGAAAAAAAACCAGCCTGTTCAAAAAAAGACAAGGTCGTACCTTTTAGGCCCAGGATGAGGAAAAGAAAATGAATGAAAAGCGTCTTTCTAAAACCGAGTGGAAACGCCTTGAAAAGGACCTATGCCGCAGCCGAAAACCTGTTTGGCCCCAGCTTACAGCCAAAGATCGAGAAAAGGCCCTTTTGTATTCAGACAAGTATAAGGACTTTATAAGTAAGGCAAAGACCGAACGGGAGTCTGTTAACATCATTGCAAACATGGCGCAGGAAAGGGGTTTTGTGCCGTTCGAACAGGCCGCGCCAGGGTCCGGCCGGGTCTTGTGGACCTTTAGGGGGAAGGCGGCTGCCCTGGCCGTAACAGGTAAGGAACCTGTCAGTAATGGGGTCAGGATCATTGCTTCACACATAGACTCACCCCGTTTGGACCTGAAACAGAATCCCATCTATGAAGATTTGGAGATGGCTTTTTTGAAAACTCATTATTACGGAGGGATCAAGAAGTTTCACTGGGTAGCCCGTCCTCTCGCTATCCATGGGCTAGTACTGAAAGAAGATGGAAGCGCAATTCCTATCGAATTTGGTGAAGATCCTCATGATCCTGTGTTTACGATAAATGATCTTTTGCCACATCTTGCCCGTAAGGTGCAGGGTGAGAAAAAGATTTCAGAGGCCATACCGGCAGAGAAGCTTAATATATTGATAGGGGGTTTACCTCTTTTAGGCCCCGAAGACCTGAAGGATGGCGTAAAATTACGTATTTTAAGGATTCTGAACGAAAGATACGGCCTAGTGGAAGAGGATCTAATAAGTGCGGAATTGGAAGTTGTCCCTGCAGGTGGTTCAAGGGATGTGGGTCTGGACAGGGCCTTTATAGGTGGCTATGGGCAGGATGATAGATCTTGTGCATATGCCTCTCTTTATTCCATTCTTGAACTTGAGGAACCCCAAGTTACCTCAGTTGCCCTGTTTCTTGACAAGGAGGAAATAGGTAGTGACGGAAATACAGGGGCTAAATCCAGTTTTTTTGAGGTGGTGTTGTATGATCTCATGCGAAACGGGGGACTTCAAGTCGAAGCAGATAGCCTCGTACGAATGCTTATTGCGTCCAAGGCCATTTCAGCAGATGTTACGGCAGGCATAGACCCTGATTATAAAGAAGTCCATGAAGAACATAATGATGCACTGATTGGACACGGGGTTTGCCTGACGAAATATACCGGCTCAGGAGGAAAATATTCAGCAAATGATGCTCATGCTGAATATGTTAACTGGTTGAGACGCGTCTGGAACGATGCCAAGGTCGTCTGGCAGGCCGGAGAGTTAGGAAAAGTAGACGAAGGCGGAGGAGGTACTGTAGCTAAATATCTCGCCCAGCGCGGTCTAGACATTGTCGACACAGGACCTCCTCTGCTCAATATGCACTCGCCCTTTGAGGTTGCACATAAGACTGATCTGTTTATGACCTATAGGGCATTTGCTGCTTTTTATAAGGCAGGGGATTGATTAGTACCTTTTATGTGGTGCGCACTTTCGGCGCGGTTAATATTGATAGATTGAACGAATACAAACCTTAACTTTAGGCACTTACAACTTTAGTTCACTTAAGGCACTATTCCGCTTTATCCTGGTTAGGTGATTGAGTAATTTGGTGATTGCATGAAAGTCATAGATCCTTCCTTTAGTGTATTGGACGAATTTTTTACTCATGGAAGGCTGCTTGAGCAGATCGAGCTCTGCGGACGGGTCTGTTACAAGAGTGAAGACCGGATATCTACGGAGTCAGCCAAGCCTTTTATCAAAGGAATAATAAAACGGGGTCATGAATCAGTGCTTGAGATGGCCCAGTGCGTGCTTGAGATAGAGGTGGACAGCGAATTCACCATGCACAAGTTTTTTGAGAGAATACCAAGGTTTTGCCAGGTTGATAAGTTGGAACGCAAGCAGTATCTGCTGTCTGGGAATCCAAGGGTCTTTAGGGACCTTGCCCGGCACCACCGTGATTTAAAGGTTGTGAAGGCTGTATTGAAAAAACTTACCGAGTTCCATCCAGTTTTATTTGAGGATCTGGTTCCACGGTTTGGCTGGATACCGCAAGATGGTATTGTTGTTCGTGTGCTGCCTTCGGAGAAAATTGAAAATCTGCCTTTGGAACAACTTATTAGACACCGGACACTTCTGGTTCATCTAATAATTAACCGGGCAGTTTCCCATGAACTGGTGCGCCATAGAGTTGCATCATATCTTCAGGAATCCCAACGTTATTGCAGATATGGTGAAACCCGCTTTGGAGGCGAGGTGGTGTATATCCGACCTTGTTTTTTCAAAGAGGGATCTAATGAATACCGGTTATGGTTAGATGCGATGTCACAAACAGAGAAAATTTATCTTAAACTCCTTGAGACAAACTCTCCCCAGGCTGCCCGTACTGCGCTGCCCAACTCCTGTAAGACCGAAATCATGGTCCACGCCACCCTTGAGGAATGGATGCATGTTATGCGCCTTAGGGCATCAAGGGCAGCCGATCCCTCAATGCGGGAAATTATGTTGGCCCTTCTCCCAGAATTTGTAAGACGATTTCCAGCAATCTTCGGACCTATCAGAGATTCCATTGGTCTAGAAAATTAAAGGATCTATCTATATGCAGTTCAAAACCGATTTTCTGATTATAGGGAGCGGAATAGCCGGGCTGAGCCTAGCAATAAAACTCGCCCCACTTGGACAGGTAACAGTGATCACGAAAAAGACCGAATCCGACACAGCTACAAATTTGGCTCAGGGCGGCATAGCCAGCGTTTTCGGCACTGATGATAGCTTTGACCTGCACCAACAGGATACGCAACGCGCAGGAGATGGTCTATGTCATGAAGACATAGTCGAGATGATAGTCAGCCAAGGCCCTGACCATATAAGGAAGTTAGAAGACCTTGGATTGGAATTCAACAGGGAACCGCACAATCCTGACATGCTGGATCTGGGGAAGGAAGGAGAACACTCCAGCCGCCGCATAGTGCACGTTGGGGATTTTACCGGGCGATCCGTTCAGAGAGTCTTGATGGATAGTGTTGACAGATTGCCTTCTGTTGAGGTCTTTGAAGACTATGTTGCAGTTGACCTCATCATCGAAAGCATGATCAAGGCATATTCGCCCGGCAGCATAGAGAAGGAACGTTGTCTGGGGGCTTATTTGCTGGAAGTAGCAACAGATAAGATTCACACTTTCCTGGCCCCTATAACAGTGCTCGCCACGGGCGGGTCCGGCAAGGTTTACCTGTATACCAGCAATCCTGATGTAGCCACAGGTGATGGTATAGCTGTAGCCTACCGTGCTGGAGCCAGGATTGCCAATCTGGAATTCGTTCAGTTCCATCCCACCTGTCTTTATCATCCTAAGGCCAAAAACTTTCTTATATCAGAAGCGCTTAGAGGAGAGGGCGCCAAGCTGCTGGACCCTGGATACAGGCCCTTCATGGAAAAATATGATCCTCAGCAAAAGGAGCTTGCCGGAAGAGATATAGTCGCCAGGGCCATCGATACTGAATTAAAGAATAGTGGAAAAGATTGTGTATATCTGGATATTAGTCACCGGTCTGCTGATTTCATCCGGGAGCGTTTTCCAAATATCTATGAGACCTGTCTGGGCTTTGGAATCGATATTACAAAGGAGCCGATACCGGTTGTGCCGGCGGCCCACTATATGTGTGGAGGGGTGATTACTGACAGCCACGGGGAGACAGACCTTGAAGGCCTTTTCGCTTTGGGAGAAACTGCATGCACTGGTCTGCATGGTGCCAATCGGCTTGCGTCAAACTCCCTTCTTGAAGCCCTTGTCATGGCTCACCAGGCTTCTCTAAAGATCAGTGAGATATTCCCTGGTTTGAAAAAAAAATTATTTCCCCCAGTGCCTACCTGGGAAACCAGGGGAGCTGTTGATTTAAAAGAGGCTGTTCTTATCTCTCACAATTGGGATGTAATTCGGCGTCTGATGTGGAACTATGTCGGTATTGTCCGCAGCACGAAAAGACTTAAACTGGCCAGACAGCGCCTTTCACCGATTCTTAAAGAGATCCGGCAGCACTACTGGGAATATATCCTCACCCGTGATTTTATAGAACTGAGGAACCTTGTACAGGTTGCAGAGCTCATCATTATTTCAGCCAGTAAGCGAAAGGAGAGCAGGGGGGGGCACTTCACCATAGACTATCCTTACAAAGACGACTGGAACTGGCGTAGAGATACAATTATTCAAAGGTTTCGGAAGGAGACGTGAAAATAGGCAAACCACAGTCTTTAGGGCGCATGGTCTGGGGGTTTGCTATCCTTATTTCGATTCTTATCTTCTGGCTTTGCTGGACCTTTAGGCATGAGCTATGGTTTCTCTGGTGTGGCCTTTTACAGGCATTTGAACATAGAGAGTCTGTACGAGCATATGCTCTCTCTTGGGGTCATGTGGCACCTTTTGCCTTTATCTCACTGCAGGCCCTTCAGGTCGTGATATCTCCTATCCCCGGCGAGGCAACTGGTTTTATCGGTGGTTTTCTGTTTGGAAAGTGGGCAGGTTTTTTTTATTCCACCGTTGGTCTTACCTTGGGATCTGCAATTGCCTTTTTTCTATCTCGCCAATTTAGGCGCTTGGTAAGATCATGGCTTATCCGTTCTCGTTCATACCGCAGGTTTGATCATCTGGCCGACCACCAGGGACTTTTCATCTTCTATATATTGTTTCTGTTTCCCGGATTTCCAAAGGATTTTCTGTGTTATCTTCTGGGATTGAGCCGTATGCCATGGTTGGCTTTTATTGCTATAGTCATACTGGGTCGTATGCCTGGAA
>JAFDDO010000070.1 GCA_019310825.1 Deltaproteobacteria bacterium
GGAGATATATCAGGAATGGCAGCAGAGCCTTATGTCACAGAGCTTTACACATGAATGGGATCAGGTTGAATACTTTAAGCTGGCCCTTCCCCATGCCCTGAAGCTTGAGAAGGTCTCCGGTGTTAAGGGCGGATGTATTGCCTGCCATGGTCCTCTTGCTTTTTTGAGCGGAGATATACCACCAAAGCCTGTTGAAGCCGGAACCAGGGTCAATGAGGGTGTGAGTTGTGAGATATGTCACAACATTACCGGGACCACTGAAGAAGTACCATTCAATTTCAGCTTTATCATCGAGCCGGACAAGGTGAAGCAGGGACCTAGGGCAGATGCAAAGTCTTCTTATCACGGGGTGAAATACTCCGAGTTTACCATAAGCCCGGAGCTGTGTGCCACGTGCCATGATGAGCAAAGCCCTTATGGAGCCTGGGTAAAGGAAACATATCGTGAATGGAAGGCCGGGCCCTATGCCAAGAAGGATACAAGATGTCAGGATTGCCATATGTATCACGCACCTGGCAAATCCGCCTCTGGTGGCAAGAAAAGGGCCGATATCGCCCATCATAGCTTTCATGGTCCTCACTTCCCAAGCAAGCTTGCCGGTGCTGTTGACCTAGCCCTTTATACAAAAAAGACACAGATATCCTCTGGCTCTACGCTGAAATTGCGAACAGAGCTCTTTAATGGAAAGGTAGGGCATTATATTCCTTCAGGTTCTACTGAAGAACGTATGCTCTGGTTGGAAGTTCAGGCCGTTGACGCTGGCGGCAAAAGCTATCAGATCCCGGTAAATCGCAAGGGCTTTGAAGGGGAAGAGTATACCATTACGGACTCCGGGGCCATTGCATATCAGGCCATGGGGGAGATCATGGAACTCAAGGGCTTCAAAGGGATGAAACGGGATGGCAATATCGCTGACGGCGCTCGGATTTTCCGTCGACCATTCTTTGATCCTCAGAAACGTATGACCATCTGCCAATGGTACACTGCGGACAACACTTTGGTTGACTACCGGATCGGTCCTATGGAGACCAAGATCGAGAACTACACATGGGCTGTTCCCGGAGATATTGCCCCAGGGCCGCTAACCGTTAAAGCGAGTCTCTTTTACAGCCAGGTACCAAGCTCTGTGGGCGAGTTTCTTGAGTTGCCCGCAGGTGAGTATGCCCCAATTTTAGTTAATACCACAACGTTAATACTGGAGGTCAAATAATACTACTTCTAATTCCGCTGAAAACATCCCATCTACGGTGTTGCGTAAACGCTGAGAGGAAAGGAGGGTAAGTGTTCTGAGGAGACGGGAGTTTTTAAAAGGCGCTGTGCTTGGCACGGTTTTAATGATCTCGGGTAAAGCCCTGGCAACAAAAGGCTATTCCGCTACTGAAAAAAAAGGTCTCTTGAGACTCAAGAACAGGGAGAATCCCACGAACTTGGAGAAGAAGCACGTGCCGGCTATCGATGTGCCAGCCAGGTTGATAAAAAATGAGTGGTTCGAAGTCAAAATCAGAGTGGGCTATGAGACCGTCCATCCTTCTGTGTCAAAACATTGGATAGATGAAATAACATTACTGGTGAATGGGGTTGAGGTTGCCAGAGCGGATTTCAGAGTTGGAGGTGTGTCTGCTCCGGAGGCATCATTTAAGATCAGGTTAAACAAGACCTCTACTATTGAGGCAATCGAAAATTGTAATCTCCACGGCAGATGGATCAGTGATCCTGTAACAGTACACATTATTTGAGAAACCACAGGAGGTTGAGGACATGACGAAAAAGTTAGAGGTGTACAAGTGTGAGGTTTGCGGCAATATAGTTGAGATGGTTCATTCAGGTATAGGAGAGCTGGTCTGCTGCGACCAGCCCATGATACTTATGGTAGAGAATACCGTTGATGCAGCAAAAGAGAAGCACATACCTGTAGTGGATAAGGTGGACGACGGTTTCAAGGTGAAGGTGGGGAGTGTGGCCCACCCAATGGAGGAAAAACACTATATCGAGTGGATAGAGTTGATTGCCGATGGCAGGGCCTACAGGCAGTTCTTGAATCCCGGGGATGTCCCTGAGGCCGTTTTCTGTATTGCGGCCGACAAGGTCACTGCCAGGGCATACTGTAACATTCATGCCCTGTGGAAGGGGTAAAGGATGGCAAAAAAATATGTATGTTCTGTCTGTGGATATGTGTATGACCCAGAGGAAGGCGATCCCGACAATGGGATAGCACAGGGAACTACCTTTGAGGATCTGCCGGACGACTGGGTATGCCCGGTATGTGGTGCCACAAAGGACGAGTTTGAACCAGAATAAACTCAAGGGTTCAGGGTTCGCCGTTCGGGGTTCAGGGTTAAACCTTGAACCTTTTAACCCTTGAACCTCTGAGCCTCTGAACCCTCACAAGCAAGGAAGATAGCATGAAGGTCTGTGAAATAAAGAAAGACATATACTGGGTGGGGGCTGTGGACTGGAACGTCCGGGACTTCCACGGCTATTCAACCTACAGAGGTAGCACTTACAATGCCTTTTTGATCATAGATGACAAGATCACTCTTTTTGATACTGTCAAGAAAAATCTCAAGGGTGACCTGCTTCATCATATCAAGACCATAATTGATCCATCTAAGATAGATTACATAGTCGTAAATCACGTGGAGATGGATCACACTGGCTCACTGCCTGAAGTCATGGAACTCGTAAAACCGGAAAAGCTGTTTTGTTCCCCCATGGGCAAGAAAGCACTTCTCCAACATTTTCACAGGGAGGATTGGCCCTATGAAGTAGTAGGTCCAGATCATACCCTGAACCTGGGCAGGAGGTCCGTACAGTTTATTGAGACCAGAATGCTTCACTGGCCGGATAGCATGTTCTCGTATGTTCCTGAGGAAAAACTCCTCATATCCAGCGACGGATTTGGTCAGCACTGGGCCACCAGTGAGAGATTTGACGATGAAGTGGATTTTTCCGAGCTAATGTCGCATGCGGTAAAGTATTATGCCAACATACTCCTACTTTTTTCTCCACTAGTAAGAAAGCTCTTGGAAAGAGTCAAAGAACTCGGCATTGAGATCGACATGATTGCCCCTGATCATGGGCTTATCTGGCGTTCTCATGTAAAGGACATCCTTAATGCCTACGGAGACTGGGCCCATCATAAAACCAGAAAAAAGGCCCTGGTGATCTATGACACCATGTGGCACAGCACGGAGACTATGGCTAAGGCAGTAGCAGATGGTGTGGAACAGGAAGGGGTGAGCGTAAAGCTCATGAACCTCAAGTTTAACCACCGTAGTGACGTCATTGCCGAGGCACTTGATACCAAGGCACTCGTATTTGGTTCATCCACACTGAATAACGGGTTGCTTCCGCGAATGGCAGGTTTGCTCTCCTACATGAAAGGCCTGAAACCTCGGAACAAGATCGGCGCCGCCTTCGGATCTTACGGATGGAGCGGTGAGGCAGTAAAGCTCATGAACGTGTATATGGAAGAGATGAAATTCGATATTATTGAGTCCGGAATACGCGTAAAGTATGTCCCGACCCACGATCACCTGAAAGAATGTGTGGAGATGGGAAAAAGAATAGGCCGAGCAGTGAATGAATTGGGTGATTGAGAGATTGAGATTAGTCTGTATATATCTGTACTTATCTGTTTCTGATAATTTAGTGATTTAGTGATTTAGTGATTGGGTCGAGTAAGAAGCACATGGATAAAATGGATATGGGGCGCGATATTACCAGAAACAGAAAAAAGGAGAGTCCCCGGATACTTCGCCACAGGGTCCGCGAACTTCTGGGATCAGGTGATTTGGAACAGGTTCTTATGGAGCTGAAAAAGATTCCCCAACGCAAGGCCATAAATTCGCTCATTTCAGTTTTTTATGATAGTAATCCCGATATTAAGTTGAAGGCAATTAGTGCCTTCGGTCAAGTCGTAGCTGATCTGGCCAATGAAGATATGGAGGCTGCGCGGGTTATTTTACGCCGTCTCATGTGGATGCTGAACGATGAATCCGGAGGAATCGGTTGGGGAGTCCCTGAGGCAATGGCCGAGGCAATGGCCTGCCATCCAAGGCTTGCCGAAGAATATGTCCGTATTTTGCTTTCCTACATCAGGGAAGACGGTAACTTTCTTGAATTCGAACCCCTCAGGAGAGGGGCATTATGGGGCATATGGCGTCTGGCTCAAGTATATCCTGAGATGTTGATTGAATTTGAGGCAGCTAAGTACATTCGGCCATATCTGGAAGATGACGATCCGTCCTCCAGGGAACTATCTGCCCAGGCGTTGAGAATACTCGGAGACGAAACTGACCGGTGAAGAAAGATGAAGGCACTTGCCGCCAAAGGGAGACAAAGATGGCGAACCTTACAGGAGTGCTACATGAACATGAAAATGCAAGGCCTGGTCTGAGCCCTGAGATCCCTCTTTCAGGACATCAAAGGGCCCTCCGAGAGGGGAAGGATGTGCCCGAACAGGCACCTTCCTTTCAAATAGTTCTTACGGAAGTAGGTATTTCCGAAAAGACCATATGGATCTCATTGCCCCAGGGGAAGCTCCCATTCAATACAGTGATATCTGTTAACCTCCCTGAGCACTTGCGGGGCATCCATATGTCCAGGATCGAGGAAGCAGTCTCTCAGCTATACCAAAAGAGTTTTTCTGATATCCGTTATTACGCCCAGGAGCTTGCCCCTCTGGTGCTCGAGAGACAACGAGGGGAATGGGCCAGAGTGGTGGTTTCAGGAAAGGCCCCACTGGTCCGAAGGACTTCAGTAAGCCAGAGGACATCAGTGGATGCGGTTGATATAAGCGCAGAGGTCTGTGCATCGCTCAATGGAACCACTATGTCTTTCAAGACCATAATAGGCCTGGGCCTTTGCCACATAACAGCCTGTCCATGTACTCAGGTTTATAATCAGGTCCTCTCCCAGACAGTTGACGCCGATTTCCCAATTCTAACCCACTCCCAGCGTGCTGAGACGAAGCTTTTTCTGGAGGTCCACGGTGATCATCCCACCTATGAAGAAATCCTGGAGTGTCTTGAGTCAACTCTTCATGTCACCCAAGACCTGCTCAAACGTCCTGATGAGGCGGAAATCGTACTCAAAGCCCACCGCTTTCCACAATTCGTAGAAGACGTCGCCAGGGAAGTTGCAAAGGAGGTAGGGAAAAGATTTGACGGGAAATTACCTGACGCCACAGAAGTTATTGTCGAGTCTCTGAGTTTTGAGAGCATCCACACCCATAACGTACGTTGTATCCTAAAAACGACCCTGAAGGAGATTCTTGACGCTATTTATAAGCAAGCTCGTCTGGATGCTGAAAAACGCAATTGAATCGAACATGAGACACCATGTCAAGCCCGGAATGATACAATATACAGAGATTCCAGCTCTTGAAAACGCTACTATCCGGTTATAATAAGCCGATATTTGTCGAATAAATTATCTAATCACAGGATAGCCCGAATTTATCCACGCCTCTACCGCTATTTGCTTAAAATACATTTTCCCTCTCCGGTTTTTCAATTCTTATTTTAAAAATTAGCCCGGCCTTCATCCTTCTTTGTTTCGTTTTTCAGTTTGCGTGCCCTTGTCCTTTTTCCCTGTCAACTGACAGGAATCGCGCATTCAGGTGGAGATTCCAAGTTTGGGCAGGATGTACACCTGCAACAGATACCATACACCTACAAAAGCAATGATAATCAGAATTTCTTTCATTTTTACCCCTTATTCATATGTCGTTGAAGGGCGGTAGTGTAGTCATTTTTGGTCACCAGACAGGACGGCGCCACCATTAAATACAACATGACCGTACTGAGGTGGCCAATGTCCGGGAAAATAATAAAATCAGGCAAAAAGTTATATCCAGACACATTCCTAAACACTAGAAACATACCGGATATGACCATTGCATTAAAATAAGGCCTCGAACGGCCCCTGACAAGCTTATCTGTTTTTACCGGACCGGTCTCGTTCAATACATGGTCTGCACGGCGAAATGGTTTCATGACGTCCTGAGATTGCCGCTTTTTGAAGCCCTTGACATTTGGGGCCTGCTCAGGGTAGCCTTTTCATCAAGTGAGGCCATTGATGACCTTATTTTTTGAATCGCTCTAAAAAACAATTTCCTATCAGCTCAAACTTGAAGAGAGGAAAATAGAAATGGAGAAACTATCTCGAAACTACCATCTCAAACTTCAAGAGATGTGCGATTGTTATTTAGAAACAAATTTTCAGGAGCAATTGTCAGCCATGGCATCTAACAAAAGCGCCGATGTTGAGGAGGATGCATTCAAGTATCTAGCCCTCGCCATTATGAATGCAGTGACGATAGAAGCCAAAAAGCTCTCTTTTAAAAAGAGTAAGGATTCCACAAAAATTACCATAAAGGCAAAGGAGCAGAAAGTTGAACTTCCAGTACCCTCACAGGATCTCATTGATAAAATCATAGCTATCACCCGGGCCATCACACACCTGGAAGAGGATAAGGGAGAATGTCCTCTTGTTCTTGGCCTCAAAAACGACCAACTTGAACTCCATGTCAAAGTGAAAAAAGGTAAAGAGAAAGAATCCATCAAGTTTGCGTTCCCCGATATGGGAACCTGACCAGAATACCGCCCTCGAATAGGACCAAAGACGAGAAGAGTAAGGGCGTTTTGTTTGAAATAACACAAGAAGAAAAAGCCTACTTTACAGCGCTTGGCCGCGTATGGACAAGAAGGTGTAAATTCTTTCTCAGGACTTATCGCCATACACAGATTAGTAGACTATGGATGAGACGAAACGGCCCTGACGAAATAGTAGCAACTGAAATCCTGCCAGGAGATATAGCCCATATTCACACTGACATACCAGGCTGATATAAATGAACATCGATCTGAACTCCAGAGCCACCTCATGTTCTGGTCAAATATGGGCTCAATACAAAGATCCCATGCTCGGGGAACTTCGGTGAGGAGTGACATGAGTTCATTCACTGTGGGCAACCTCCAGTCTGTACGCCCAGCAAAACGCTTTTTGTTCAATTCTTGAATGTAGCCGTTAGCCTCATGCCAAGTGACGGTATAATCCGAACCAGCCTTCTGCCAGATCAATCCAGTCGCTTTGTCGCTTACAGTACCGTCTACGTTGACTTTAAAATCATTATTGATGTAATGCATCGGACGCCAACGGGCGTCTGTGCCAAACGCCTCCCGTGCGCGGCCGGGCCTTACCTTCATGCTTTCACTACGGAGTGCCTGCCTGTAATCTTCGGGCATTGCATTTTTTGACAAACCGGTTGTTGCCATCCTGCACACTTTCTCTTTTTTCTTTTCCCAGGCAATTTGTAGATCATCAAGGGCCTCGATCATTTCTTTGGCACTGGCAAAACGATTTTCTTTGTCCGGGGAGATGGACTTCAGTATAAAGGTATCCCAACCTGCATCGAGGTCTGGATTGCATTGGTCAAGCTTCTTGACGGAATCAATAGGCAGTTCACCGGCCAGCATGCGGTACAACATTACGCCCACGGGGTAGAGATCTGCACGGGCATCCACTCGGTTTGGATTTTCTTCCTGCTCAGGCGCCGCATAATAAGGTGAGCCTACCATCAGGTTGCTGGGCCCACCAAAGTCCTCACCCCGAAGTTTGGACAGACCAAAATCAGCAATTTTGACGGTGTCCTGGTCGGTAACCATTATGTTATAAGGCTTAATGTCCCGATGAATGATCCCTGCTTGGTGAAGGCGAGACAGGCCCACAAGGATTTGGCGGATATAGTCGATAGCCTTGTCAACGCTCACTATACGAGAAGGCTCTTCTACACGGTAGGTCTCGCCGATAATGAGACCTAGGTTATTGCAAAAGTATTCCATAACAAAAAAGGTGAGGTCTTCGGAGTCAAGAAAGTCCCATATGGCTATAATGTTGGGATGTCGCAGCCCTGCCATAGTAATAGCTTCCGTGACAAAGTACCTTTTGGTTGCCTCTTTACCGAGAAGGGTGACCAAATTGGGATGTGGCCGAAAAAGCTTCAACGCTACAATCTTGCCTACTACTGGCATACGCACTTTGTAGACGGTACCCATACCGCCTTTACCTAGTAGACCACAAACTTCATACTTGCCGATTATCTTCATATCAAAACCCTCGGAAAGAATCTACCAGAGACGTCTAGCATAAAAATCCGGAAAGCCAAGTTTCAGGATCTTGTTTGCTGTTACAGCAATGTCGTAAGGAATAAACCTAACCTCAATCCTTTGGGAACAGGTATCCCAAATAACATATTTTGCCTTGTTATTTCCATCCCTGGGCTGCCCCACACTTCCCACATTTATGATATATTTTTGTCCTGCTTGAAGTCGGGTAGGACCTTCTGGTAAAGGGGCTCGTGTGACCTTGCCTCTATCAAAGCTGATGATTTCCAGGTCATGGGTGTGTCCCACAAAACATATTTTTTCTTGCATTGCCCGGAAAAGTTGACTGAGTTGCACATTGGAAAGATCAAACAGATAAGTAGTACTAGAGTCAGGGGGACAGCCGTGAACTAATAAGGCCCCATGAAAGACCATGTAGGGTCTTAAACCATGGATATAATCAATGGTGTCCCGGGAAAGGAGATCAAGAGTCAAGGCGCAGGATTTTATGGCCGTTGGATTCATCTCAACCAAACACCTTGGATCCACTACGACCAGTTCGTGGTTTCCCATGATAGACGGAATATTTCGTTTGCGAATCAGATTGACAACCTTCTCAGGCTCAGGGCCATAGCCAATATTATCTCCCAGACATGCCACCCCGTTTAGCTCAGACTGATCAATATCTGCCAAAACTTGCTTTAATGCCTCAAGGTTTCCGTGGATATCAGAAATTATGCCGAGTCTCATAGAGTGTGCAGTTTTCCAAAGGGGAAGAGGGGAGTTTATCGCATGGCATTATCCCTTTTCCCCGCGTCGTCACTTTCTGCCAGAATCATCCCCTCTCCGGGATAGACCATGCGCTCTTTGTGCGGCGTTGGCTTTGTCTTTTCAGGCCAATGTCCGGGTTGGGACTCAGGCCCTTCCTGGGCGACAGCGGTGGGACTTTTGTCTCTCATCTTAGGATGTTTTTTTATATCTACGCCTGGTACGGTAGCGCTGAACTCTATGGGGATGTTGTTCGGATCAAAGGTATAGATTGAGTGGATGAATCCATGATTAATGACCTCGGAGACCCAGATCTCAGAAGCTTCTAGTCGGTCTTTCAGCTCCCACAGGTCTTCCTCGCTTTGTACCTCGAATGAGACGTGGTCGAAGGTAAAGGGTCCCTTGACTGGTACGCCGTGATCCTTTTCCGAAGCCTTATCCACTTCTGGCCACTCGAAAAAGGCTATCATGTCGTGCTCGGATATTTCAAAAAAATATTGCCTGTATTTTGGCCTCCCAAGACCAGCAACTAGTCGCATGCCGAGCAAATCACGCCAGAAGCGAATAGTCGAATCCATGTCTCCGGTTGCCATTGCCAGATGATTGATTCCTGTGTATTTCACCATATGTAATCTTATTATCATATTTCCATTAAAAGTGAAACGAGTATGCAGTGCGACCACTACATAAATACTCTGCTTTATAAACTCTTACGAAGCCAATTCTCTGGATATTTTATCAATATGGTGAGATACGCGTGGGCGGGATGAACCACTTAACAGCAATTCCGTTGATGGCACCCGCAGTGTATGCTATCCTTTTGATATTCCGGTAATTGCGATGTCCAACCAATACGCGATTATTGCTGAAGGTGACCTGTCTGGCAGGTGCCAAGGGAAACATCTTGCAAGGAGAAGTACCAGTGGAAATAGATTATCCGCAAAATTTCTTGAGATTGAAGGACAAGTACCCACAGTTAATGAGTGCATACGAATCTGCCGGAGTGCAAGCCCGTAAGGCGGGACCCCTCGATGAAAAAACTACCCATCTGGTTCAGCTTGCCGCTTGTGTAGCTCTCCGATCAGAAGGAGGAGTTCATTCGCATGTTCGTAGATCACTGCAAACCGGCGCAACACCGGAGGAGATTTGCCATACCCTCGTTCAGCTTATCAGTACTACAGGATTTCCTGCGGTTGCGGCAGCTTTTTCGTGGGCTCAAGATATAATTGGCATAAAAAATAAATAGCGCTAACCAGTGCGCACCGCTTTTTCTTTTAGTCTT
>JAFDDO010000071.1 GCA_019310825.1 Deltaproteobacteria bacterium
CGGGGGACGGACCTCTTAAAAAAGAGCTGAAGAAAGAGGTGGATGATCTCCACATCACATCAAGAGTATTTTTCCTCGGCCCCAAGAAACCTAAAGAAGTACCTGCTGTTCTGAAGGCTTTAGACTGTTTTGTTCACCCTTCACGGAGGGAGGGACTACCACTGGCAATTCTTGAGGCAATGTCAGCAGGCCTTCCCGTAATTGCAACAGAGACAGACGGCATAATAGACATATTCAACACACCTGAAACCATTGGGGCGATGGTTCCATCAAACGATAGCGCAGCCCTGGCTAAGTCAATAAACGACTTCCTCAGAAAGGAAAGCTTAGAACTGAAATTAATAGGCAAGAAAGCCCGATATCATGTGGCTGAAAATTTCAGTCGGGAAAGGATGGTTGAAAAAACGGTTAGCATATATATTCAGTTGGGAACTCTAAAAAAATAAACTCACCACACGTTGCATTATAGGTAACTACTCAGATATTTAGGTTGAAGGCTGAAGGCTGAAGTATATCAATCATCTCTCAACGCTCGAATCAAACCATACAAGACCTTGTCTGTTTCAATTGGTTAGTTGAAGGTGGAAGGTTAAAGACCGAAGTAATCTAACAGCCTTCAGCCTTCAGCCTAAACACCTAAATTTGTCTGATCACGCACGATTTGTCTGTCCCTAAAGCCTTCCACCTTCAGTCTATCCACCTAAGCAGTTACGATTATAGTTCAACAACTATATTTCAGTAACTGTCGTTATAGGGCTAGAATACCGGCCCAATATGGTGATGAGATCTTCTATATGCCTCTGCCATGTGAACTTTTGAACTACACGACATGCCTTTTCACCTAGCAGTCTTCTCTCTTGCGCAGGAAGTGCCGTAAATGCCCCAAGCGCTTCAGTTATATTTCTATGGAAAGGTCTTTCCACCACAAGCCAGGGGGCGACTTGTTCAACTACTTCCGCAGCTCCATTTTGCCTGGTAGTGAGAGCAGGGGTGCCGCAGGCCATGGCCTCTAAATTGGTATTGGCGAAAGGGTCATAATAGGTAGGAAGTATAAAGAGGTCTGCCAGGGCATATACGCGTTCAATATCTTTCATATATCCCAGCCACTTGACATTTTGACCCAGGCCCATCTCTTCTATTCTTTTTTTCAGGTTCCTATTCCCCATCGACCCTGCAACTAACAATATAAAAGGCTGTTCTCTGAACTGGGCAAGAGCGGACAAGAGTTGGCTCAGACCCTTACGGCGCAGATCAGAGCCTGCAAAAACAAAGACTGTGGCATCATCTGAAATGCCCATTGTTTTTTTTGCTAAAACCCGATCCTCTTGAGTCATCGGACGAAACCGTTTAAGATCTACTCCATTGTAAATAACTGTGACTTTCTCAGCACATATGCTGTAGTAATGTTGCACTTGGTTTTTTACTAACCGGGAATTAGTCACGATGGCCTTGGCCTCCCTGATTGCCTTGGCCTCCATCCAGAGAAGTAGCCTGTGTCTGGGTCTGATGCGTCTGAACTTATTGCCTCTGTGATAACCCAGGTCCAGCCATGCAGCATGCAACGGATCTGATATTCTAAGGACGTCCACCGGGGCCACTCTTGAAAGGCCATAGCTCATTTCAAAATCACCTGTGTTAAGGACTTTACTAACAAACAAAAAAAAACTCAAATTCTTAAGAATGCTCCCCCTACCCCATACAGGAGCCTTGGAGAACGGCAGCCCCGGCAAAAGAGACTTGTCCGCCACTACTGTCACGTTATGGCCCTTCTCCGTCAACCAGGCACACACGTTAGCACAGTGAGCTTCCGCTCCTCCAAGCCCCATTCCGCACTCTCTCCGCACCACTGCTATTCTCAACGTCCCATCCTAATCTTTAACAATCTTCTGATCACTGCTGGCCCAGGTCTGATACAACTCCCGGTAAAGGACGCTACTCTCGATTAACTCCTCATGGGTCCCTCGGTCCACTATGCGACCCTGGTCGATAACTACGACCTGATCTGCGTGAATGATGGTGGAAAGCCTGTGAGCAATTACAATGGTTGTCCTGCCCTTCATTACCTTATCAAGGGCCTCCTGGATCGCCTTTTCAGAGACGCTGTCAAGCGCGCTTGTGGCCTCATCCAATATGAGTAAAGGAGGATTCCTGAGGACCGCCCTTGCAAGAGCTATTCTCTGGCGCTGCCCTCCGGATAGATTGAGCCCCCTTTCGTCCAACACCGAATCATAGCCCTGAGGAAGTGCGGCAATGAAGTCGTGAGCTTGGGCAACCTTTGCCGCCTTCTCCACATCCTCCATGGTGGCCCCATCAGGCCTACCTGCTGCAATATTTTCGTAGATAGTATCGCTGAACAGGACAACGTCCTGTGTAACTATGGCCATCTGGTGTCTCAAGTCCGCAAGGGAAATCTTGCGGAGATCAATCCCGTCCCAAAGTATCCTTCCGGAAGTGGGATTGTAGAACCTTGGGATCAGGTCAACCAAGGTGCTCTTACCTGCTCCGCTGGGTCCGACGATGGCAAAGATTTTCCCTGCAGGTATAATAATATCTATTGCCTGTAAAACCTGCGAGTCAGTCCCAGGATAAGAAAAAGAGACATTTTCATACCTGATTTCCTTGCGTAATCCATCAAGGGCCTGCCCCTGGCTTTCCTCCTGTTTCTGGTCAAGAAAATGGTTTACCCTTTCAAATATACCGAGGGTCTCCTGGAACTGGGTGTAGGCCCCACCTAATTTTTTGAAAGGCGTAAAGGCCATAACTATGGCCGTAATGATGGAGAAAAAGGCTCCGGATGTCATCTCTCCACTGGCCACAAGGCTGCCACCATAGCCAAGAATTGCAGCAACAGCGAGACCGGAAAGGACCTCTATGAGGAACTTTGTCCCTTCTCTAAGACGTATGGCTTTTGACATCTGGCGATAGGTAGTCTGATTTTCCTTTACAAATTGACTATCCTTGACCTTCTCCATGCCAAATATCTTTACCACCCTGAGACCCTGAAGGGCCTCACTCACCCGGTGCGTCAAAATAGCCAGATACCTCTGGACCTTCTTCCGGCGTATTCGTGCCAATTTGGAGAGAAAACGGGTCCCCAAAGCAATAAAGGGAAGTAGAATAAAACTCAGCAGGGCCAAGTCCCACCGCTGATAAAGGGCAACTCCCATGAGAACTATCACAGAGGGGATCTGGAGCAGGAAGGTCCTTAAGCTCTCAGACAGAAAATTGCCCATTGCCCCGACATCATTCATGAGCCTTGAGAGCATATCCCCACTGGAGGAACGTGATATAACAGATACCGGCAGACGAATCAGGTGAGAGAAAAACCGGTTCCTCAGATCACGGACCAGTTTCATGCCGGCGGTACGCATTAGATACGACTGAAGGAAGCTACATGCGCCACGGAGGATATAGAGAATAATAATCCCAAGGGGTAACAGGTAAATATATTTGTAATTCCCTTCGACAAAGATTTTGTCCATTGCCGGCTTTACGAGCCAGGCTATCGCGCCGTTAAGTCCGGACACGATAATACTGAATAGTGTAGCCAGGATTACGCGTGGAACATACGGACGGATAAGCCCTGCCAACTGCTGCCAGAGAGTCGGACGAACTAGATTGCCTACAGGCTTATGCTTGTAATTTGAGCCGGATTCCGGCTTAATTGGACTACTATCAGATGGTTTCACGGCAGAGAAGATTACACTATAGTCAGGACCATGTCATCAGAATCGAACAAGACACCCCTGATTACGCTGCAACAATCATGAAATATGATTCCCATCAGGGCGACGTTCCCAACGATAGGTAACGTGTGGTATGGTAATCTTGAAAGGAGTGAGAAACATAATTATTGTTTGAGCCTCTGATAGGAGAAATAATAGTGAAAACAATATATTCTCCACTATACTTTGTTATTGTATGTGTTATTTGTTTAATATTCGTTGTTAATATTGCCCATTGCAATCAAGGGGGCCCAATGGATACTTTCCAGCTATTTGTGATGGGAAAGGTAAAAAAGGATTCAGGAATTACGAGCATAGAGATTTATAAGGAATATGCCGATGCCCTTTTGGGGTTGGATCAGTTTTCCCATGTAATGGTGCTGTATTGGTTTCATAAAAATGATACCCCCGAAAAAAGGAATGTCTTGCGTGTCCATCCCAGACACAATATGAGCAACCCCTTAACAGGTGTATTTGCCTGCCATTCCCCTTGCAGGCCCAATCTTATTGGTCTATCAGTTTGTAAAATTCTATCTATCAAAGGCAACGTCATCCGGATTGATTCAATCGATGCCTTCAACGATTCACCGGTGATAGACCTTAAATCATATATTCCTCCCATAAATACGATACAAAATGCTTTTGTGCCGAAATGGGCAACCCGGCCTCACCTCTCTTATCCATCAGAGATGGTCAAATAGTTGAGCCGTTGAACCGAAAATCCGGAATACATAATAAATGAAAGGAAAAGGGAGAGAAACCGATCCATTGAAGCGCATTGCTCTGGTCTCAACACCATGGCCTCTTTTTAGCCGCCCCTCTATTCAGCTTGGAACGCTTAAGGCATATCTGAGCACGCAGTTTCCCGACTTGGAGGTGGCGGCTTACCACTTTTATTTAAAGGTAGCAGAGACCATTGGTTACAATCTCTATCAGGTCATCTCTGAAAAAACATGGCTGGCGGAAACCGTATATGCCACCTTGCTATTTCCGGAGCGTCTTAAATATATAGAAAAGGTCTTCTGCCGGGAGACCTCAGGCAACCCCCTTGTCCGCAAGGCCGGTCTCAAAACTCTGGCCAACAAGGTTAAGAAGGTGTCAGATGTCTTTATTGACAGCACAGACTGGGGAGCCTTCGGCCTTACTGGTTTTTCAGTATGTCTTTGTCAGCTCACATCCACCCTTTATTTTATCAAGCGCATCAAACAAAGGTTTCCGGATCTCTCCATTGTGATAGGCGGATCTATGTTTGCGGATGAATCAACCCGGAACCTGTTTCAGGTATTTCCCGAAGTGGACTTTGTGGTCAATGGTGAGGGCGAGCTCCCACTGAGCCAATTGGTTCGTCATCTCAGAGATTCCCAAAGCCATGAGGAAATACACACTATCCCGGGGATTGTCTCGCAAAAAACTGCAAATAATGAAACCCCGGTTTCCTTCAGCCAAATGGAGACCCTAAGTAATCTTCCAACTCCTGAATACGATGACTATTTTAATCTGCTCAAGACATTCAGCCCGCACAAAACCTTTTTCCCAACCCTGCCAGCCGAGATATCCAGGGGATGCTGGTGGCGCAGGCAACAAGGTGCTGCGAAATATTCAGGGTGTGCCTTTTGCAACCTGAATCTGCAGTGGAGTGGTTACAGGTCAAAGAGCCCATTACAGGTGGTCTCTGAGATCGACAACCTGACTACAAAGCACGAGATACTCTCTGTGGCTTTTATGGATAACCTGCTTCCGATAAAGGAGTCAGAAGATATTTTTACCGGGCTTGGCAAGCTGAGCAAAGACGTTCGCCTGTTTGCCGAGATACGGGCCACAACCCCCAGGCATATTTTGGAGACAATGCGGGCCGCAGGGATACACGAGGTCCAGATCGGTATTGAGGCCCTTAGCACAAGGCTTCTCAAGAAGCTCAACAAGGGGACCACGGCCATCCAGAACCTGGAAATCATGAAACACTGCGAAGAACTCGGTATAGCAAATGTCTCAAATCTGATACTCCATTTCCCTGGTAGTGATCTTCTGGATGTGGAGGAAACATTGCGGAATCTTGAGTTCGCTCTACCATTTCGTCCTTTGAGATTTGTCCACTTCTGGCTTGGTCTTGGAAGCCCTGTGTGGCAGGATCCCGGTGCCTTTGGAATCAAGGCGGTTTTCAACCATCCGAATTATGCTGCCATATTCCCGCCACATATTTTCAGCTCCATGAATTTTATGATTCAGGCCTATCGTGGCAAGCTTGGGCTTCAAAAAAAGATCTGGCAACCAGTCAAGAAAAAGGTAAGGATATGGAAAAAGGAATACGCCGAACTTCACAGGGGTCCTTTAAGCACACCCATCCTTAGCTTCAGGGATGGCATGGACTTTTTGATCATACGCCAGAAGCGGGTTGGCACCGAACACTCGACGCACCGCCTTGTGGGAACATCTAGAGCAATTTATCTTTTCTGCCAGAGGCATCGTTCGCTTAAAAGAATCCTGGCACATTTCCCTGGAATAGCTGAGGACAGAATTTTGCCTTTTCTAAGGATGATGGTAGATAAAAAATTGATGTTTGAAGAAAATGGGAGATATCTGAGCCTTGCCATACCCGTGAAATCGGCCAGTAACTCAGGGTTCTCCAGCAGGAATAGGGCCAATACCTGAAAATTTCGTGGATTTTCTCTAGAAATAGGAGGCTGGAATGCCGGAGAACGATCAAAATGTGATAGTTGGATGTTGTGGTTTAGTCTGCTCTAAGTGCGGATCGTATACAAGTAATAAATGCCGGGGTTGCCGAGGTGAAAGGCCTATTTTCCAAAATTGTAAAATCAGGAAATGTAATATGGACAACGAGTATGATACATGTGCTGATTGCAAAGATTTTCAAGACTTAAGGGAATGCAGGAAATTGAATAATATAATTTCAAAAATATTCGGTTTTTTTGCCGAGACAAACAGAATTGAAAGTCTTAATTGTATAAGAGAAATGGGTCTTGAAAAGTTCAAGGCCGAGAATGTTTAGCTTAGGCTGTCATGACAAGGGCTTTCGTCAACCTCTAAGCATGAAATTTAGCCACCCGCTCGCTTCGTTCGCTCGACACACACAGACGAACACAGACAGTCACTTTTTGCCCGCCATATCGGCGGGAAAGCGTCTGTGTGTGTCCGTGTGTGCCTGTGGCTAATTCAATACAGCACTCCGCTTTGAAACATTTTTGCCAAAAATTTCTTGTGATATGAAGCGTCAAAGATTCCCTTTCTACGCATCAGCATATAGTATTGGTCTAAAGATAAGCCCCTTTCAAATACCTTAATCGTCATACGATATGTCTCATAGGGCATACTCAAAATTTCATCCGCAAGGAAGACAGACACTGTCTTTTCATGCCTCAGGTTAGCTGGTCCTTCTTTTTGCAGACGTTCCAAGAAACCAGGCAGATCAAGGTAATCATGATCGTGGATGGAGATAAGGGCATGATTCAGCTTGGGGCGCTTGGTTTCATTGCAGTTTCCTGCCTGTCTGGGCCTGAACTGATGCTGTGCTTTTTTGATCTGGAAGTTGGTCAAATCCTCAATAAATGGAATCCCGCAGAGCATAGATTCGTGCTTTATAACTGTTTTTTTCAGATCAAGAAGCAACTTACAGTGATCCAGGGACTTAAAAACATTTTCGGTCCGGTTTGAGTATTGGCCTGTGATTGTCTCTTCAAGCACACTGATGAACAGTTCATCAAGACATGCGAACAGAATGTGAAAGAGTTCATAGGATTGCCTTTCTAAAATTTTTAGCATAAATACCAATAACTCACACCTGAATATATCCTGTTCCGACAAGGCTTTTGGGATAAATATACAGAGGTTATCCAATGGAAAGCTGTGTTGTTCCCGGTCCCTGAGCCTTATTTTCCAGGAAATGAGCGTATCCGGGTCATGCGGATTCTCAACATATCTTTCCCAGTAACGGCTTCCGACATCTGTGGATAAATGGTCGTAGTATATCTTTGCGTTTATATATTTTTTGCCAAACAAATCATGTTTAAGCCGGAAAATACTGAAAATTTCTTCTCTTATTTCGGCGTATGTCTGGGCCGTATCGTGGTATCGGCTAAAAAAGATGCTTACCTTCATGCCGGGGCCCAGGCAGTCATAGATAAGACCCAGGTTTTCTTTTAGTTGCTCAATTGAATAGGTTTTATGATGTTTAATTTTTTCGCGGCTCCTGTCATCGAATACCTCAGGAGATATTTCAAAGAGCGGTTTGTCTTGATTGTCGATGATAAAGAGGTCTCTGTATAATTCCAGAAATTGCCTGTCGACCAATTGCCAGGCCCCGTAGTTTAAGCGAAAGGTCTTAATCAGCGTTTTTTCTTCTTTCATGGCCTCGAACAAGGCCTTCATGTAACCTTCGTCGATCTCGTAGCAGATGTATATTTTTTTCGCGTATTCTTTCAAGCGTTTCAGGTCCGCGATAATTGCCGTAATGGACCTTGAGACTGGTTTTGACCGTGCGCTGTGAAGTCTGAAGGACTTACGGCTTCCGCCACAATAGTCGCAGTCAAAAATACATCCTCTACCAATAAAAACGGGGAATCCTAATACTTCTTCCACGGCCTTGATGTATAAATTGTGGTCAAAAAGGTAGGGCAATTTGGAAAAGGAAATGTCGGAAAGGGTTTCTTCGTCTATGAAGTAAGAGACCTCATTCACTCGTATATCAGCTCCCTCTCTATAGATAAGATTGGGTATTTCCCGCTCCTTAGCACCCTTCAGAAGGAGTTCCATCGGTCTTTCCGGATCGCCCTTTATAACATAATCAATAGACGGACATCTTTCTAGCAACGCCTCTCCAAAATATCCGGCGGTGAAACCCCCGCAGATAATTTTGGCCGGATCGGTCCTTGATTTGATGTGCTGAGCTACCCTGATTCCTTCTTCTGCGGTTTCCTGCCAGTGCAAGATCAGACCTACATGGGTGGGGCGAAATTGCTCAATATGATGGTCAATAAGCGCGGCCGTACCTGTCTTATCGTAAAGGACCAGATTGAGTATTTTTGCCGGGATTTTTCTCTGGTTTACAAAATCACACAGCCCAAAGGTTCCCATGGGAATATGTAAAAAATTCGCTCCTGGACAGTTTATGAAAAGAAGTCTGGCCTGCATATTAATCCCTAGTTTTATAATCCTGCCGGATTAAGACTTCCAAGGGATTCTTCAAATGCTTCAAGGGCCTTCTGATTAAACAACACAAAGCGAACCATCTTGATTTCAGGATGGGCCTGCAGAAAACCAATAACAGTACGAAGGGCCACAGAAGCTGCCTCTCCCAGGGGATATCCAAAGGCCCCTGTGCTGATAGCAGGAAAGGCCATTGAACGGATCTCCTTTGCCAGAGCGACTTCCAGGCTTTTTCGATATGCGCTTTCAAGCAGGCGCTCCGTGCTTGGATTCGGTCCTTTATAGACAGGTCCTACGGTATGGATCACATACTTGGCCTTGAGTTTATAGCCTCGGGTGATCACCGCATCTCCTGTATCGCAACCTCCAATGGTTCGGGACTCGGCAAGCAACTCAGGGCCTGCCGCCCGGTGGATTGCACCATCCACACCACCTCCACCCAGAAGCGTGCGATTTGCTGCATTTACTATGGCTTCGGTATCCTGCTGTGTGATATCCCCCTGTATCAACTCCAGTACGGACGATCCGACTCTAACTTTCATGATGTCACTCTCCTATTATTCCATGGAGTCTCTTTCAAAACCCGATCTATCCTATCCTAATTTCCCGATTAATTCACCTGCCATTTTTCCGCACTATATTCACTCGTCACGAACCTCTGATCCGAAGTTTTTAGCGACATAAAACAGACACTAAAATGTCATGCAAGTCAGTATGAATTGGGTTAAAATATTAATTTATTTTAGATAGAGCTATTCCCGTGGTGAGAAAAGAACGATTTGAGGATATTGAGGCGTAGCAATTGGCCTGAGAGCTAACTCGCAAGGTCTTAAGCATGGGCGCTTCCAACCTGTTTTCCAAAGCATGAGGCGACTTTTTACCACACACAAGAACGGAGGAAATAAGAATGGAAAATTCTATAGAAAAGAATATCACAGCAATTCTGAATACAGTGGTAAAGGTCATTACAAACCCTGTTGGGTTTTTCCAGGGTATGCTCAAGACCGGGGGATTTGTGGAACCGCTTATTTTTATGTTGTCAATAGGGGTTGTCGCAGGGATTGTTCGGGCTACCTTGGCAATTGTCGGGCTTGGCTTTGCGGTATCATTTTCCCAGGCCATTGCTTCGATTATCGTCGTTCCGATTTTCGCTGGCATATTCGGGTTCGTGGGTGCCGGAATCCTATTCATCATTTGGAAAATAATGGGATCTCAGCAGTCTTTTGAGACAGCTTACAGGTGTAGTCGTTGAGGTGCACAAACTTAATCAGAAAACCTCATGGATTGTCTTTGGAGCTATCTGTGTTGTCTTTACCTTGATCAGTATCAGCTCCCAGTTTGCTGCAAGAAGAGTAACCAACGATATGAGCAAATGGGAAAATTACATGGAAAATAAAGAGGATATGACACCCGAAGAAGCAGGCAAGGCAATGGGAGAATTCTTGAAAGGCTTGCAGAATGAGGTAAATAAAGAATAAATGCCGCGCCAACTGTCTTCAGAACCTGTTATCTTGTTTTGAAATGAAACGAATTGAATATGAGCTTCTATATGGGATATGCGTTTTTTAATATCTTTTCAGAACTTATATAGCTATTTCGGGATAATGAGTGGTTGGAGAAAGGGCAGAAAAGACCCTTCAGCCAAACGCATATATTCAGTATAAGAGGTATTGGGGTGAGAGCCAAGCTTAGTGCCACGATGAAGTTCCTGCTGAGGATAGGTCTCAGTGTCTGTCTTCTAGCCTGGCTCATATCAAAGACAAATCCGGATGATCTACTAGGGGCCATCCTTGATCTGTCCTTCTATGCGTGGGCCGTTGCCTTTCTGATGTACCTGGCCTCCCAGGTTGTATGTAGTATCCGTTGGTATTTCCTTGCTCACGCCCTTGATTTTTCCGGACTTTGGTCCACATACCTCAAATATTACTTTGTAGGTATGTACTTCAACCTTTTCTTGCCCACCAGTGTTGGCGGGGATGTGCTTAAGATGCACTTTATCTCCCGTGGAGAACCCAAAAAGCTGAGGGCCACCTATAGCCTGTTGGCGGATAGGCTATTTGGGCTTGCTGCAATGTTTTTACTTGGAGCAGGTGCTGTTCTCATAGGACATGGCATACTTCCGCATTACTTCGAGCACCTTCTTTGTGTCGCGGGATTCTTTATCATCGCATTACTTCTGGGCCTGCCAATGGCCTACAAGCTTCTTAGCAGTATCTGGCCTAAGGTTGGAAAAAGGCTGGCAGTACTCCTGGTATTTTGGGAAAAACCAAAGGCCATGTTCGCGGCTTTGAGCCTATCCCTGGTTCTTCAGGCTCTTGGGATGGGTGCGGTGGCTCTTCTGGGAGAGGACATGGGACTCAGTCCCCCCTTGCTCTTTTACTTTGCGGCCTTTCCTTTGGTTGCAATCCTTACAGTACTGCCTATAAGCTTTAACGGTATAGGCATTAGAGAAGGTGGATTTATCTACTTCCTGGGGCTCAAGGGCATATCTACCGAAAAAGCCCTCACCCTGAGCTTGAGCTTCTTTGCCATACAGATTGTGGCAAGCCTGA
>JAFDDO010000072.1 GCA_019310825.1 Deltaproteobacteria bacterium
GCTCAGCGACTACAGCCAGACCCACTGGCAAAACACCCACCTTGAAAAAGCTTTTTATTAACCCAGCGCATGCCATGTTTGAGCAAGGCCTCTTCGTCATTGGAGATGGTCTCTATCACCTCCTCAGACTCCATGTAACGATCAAGGTTAGGGCCCTCTAGGAAATATTGACGGAAACTATCAATATCATAACATCCCATGTGGAAGATATCTATTTGATCTGCATTAAGATTAGCTATGCCTGACACTGTCTTGGCATGAAATATCTCCCCAAAGATGTCATTCATTTCATTATATTGCTCAATGCCTTCATTTTTCTTCCAGCTCCTGACGGTCCATTCCTTTCCGTCCTGGAATCCCTCGCAATCCGGCTCCCTTATAATATAATAGAATTCCTCAACTCCCTCTCTTTCCTGGCTTCGACAGGCCATTCTGGCAAGGGGATAAGTGCGGCATGCACCGGGCCGGTCCTCATAAACTCTACATCCTTTTCCCTCTTCCAGAAATGGACATTTTAAATAAGGGGCTTCCATCTTGACCAACACTACCGGAAGCCCTGAATTCTGCCCGACGTATATGCTTGTATAACGTTTTAGAAAATCAGCGGACTTCATACCTAAATGATTCTTGAGCCTTAATATGTCATAAGGCATGAGGAGCAGGCTTAAATCATAACAGCAGTTTGTAAAACAGCTCTTATCCGGCGTACAGGAAAAGCAAAAGGTGTCCTCATCTTTTAATCGTCTAGATTTGTCAATATAAGCTTCAGGTCCTTGAGACATGAATTGATTCTCCTATTAAGATAACATTTTTTATAATTTTGCTGAAAATACTCCATTTCCGGTGTCATTTCAATTTTTCCATCCATGCGACTCCCATGGCCCTCTCAAGGCCATCTATAACGATGTCCTGTTCCTCCGGTGTGATAAAGGCGTGCATGGGAAGGGACAGCACTTCCTCTGCGGCCTTTTCTGCATGGGGAAAGGAGCCTAGACCAAGTCCCAAGCCTTTAAAGGCAGGCTGAAGGTGGACCGGGACAGGGTAATGAATGGCAAAGGGAATGCCTTCCTGTTTGAGAAAGGTGGTCACCCGGTCCCTCAACCCTCCGGGGATTCTTATAGTGTATTGGGCGTATACGCATGTCCTGTCCGGCATTACTACAGGAGTCTGTATCTCCGGTATTTTTTGGTTAATCAGTGCTGAATAACGGCCTGCAGCTTCCTGCCTGGCCTTAATTTCTTCATCAAAGTGAACAAATTTGGCCAGGACTATTGCTGCCTGAATGCTATCCAGCCTGGCATTAAGCCCTATTTCTTCATGCTGGTATCTGGCCCTCTGGCCATGAACCCTGAGGCACTTTATCATATCTGCCTTTTCCGGATCATCAGTGAAGACCATGCCGCCGTCCCCATATGCTCCAAGGGGCTTTGAAGGGAAAAAAGAGGTGATACCCATGTCGTTGAGGCCACAGGACAGACGGTTTTTGTATCTTGCCCCAAAGGACTGGCAGGCATCCTCAATCACAAACAGGCCAAACTCTGATGCAATTTCATTGATTTCGTCCATATCAGGGCACTGACCATAAAGGCTCACAGGCAAGATGCCCCTTACCTTGGCCCCGGCCTTCTGCCTTGCAGTTAAAGCGTCCCGCATCTCGCCCGTGTCAAGATTGAAGCTTTTAGGGTCTATGTCCACGAATACGGGCCTTGCCTTCAGAAGTGCTATGACTTCCGCAGTAGCTATAAATGTAAAGGGGGTTGTGATGACCTCTTCTCCGGGCTTTAAACCCATGGCCATAAGGGCAAGGAGCAACCCATCCGTACCTGAGCCGACCCCTATCGCATGTTTGACCCCAACATAAGCTGCGAGCGCTGTCTCCAGATCCTCTACCGGTTTGCCAAGTATGAACTGGCTCTTTTTAATTATCTCGTGGATGGCCGAGTCTATTTCCTGCCTGTAGCTTTGATACTGCTTGCCTAAATCAACAAATTTCATGTCTGATTCCTCTGAAAATACCCCGTCTGCTGCGTTGCTTCGATTTCCTCGTTACTGCGGCGTACGCAAAGTACGCCTCGATCCTCCAAAATCTCGCGCCTTGCATCCAAGGCATTTTGAGAGAAATCATTTGTAATCAACTTTTCTAGTATATTCATGTTTTTTCCTTTCGTAAGCGTTTACAGGGTGCTGCAGATGCGAGGCGGAGGGTACGCAGACGTACTTCCTGTACTTCAAGTGCCCGACAACAAAGCAGATGCGGTGCCCTGTAAACGCTTACATCCTTTCAAGCGCTCTGCCGATGGTCTGAGCGGCGATTTCTATGTCCGATTCAGCGGTTCCTCGACCCAGGGAGAAACGAAGGGTTCCCAAGGCCAGTTCCGGCGAGACTCCCATGGCAGCGAGCACATGGGAGACCTCAATTGCCCTGTCGTGGCAGGCCGCACCGGTAGAGGCCATAATTTCCGGGGCCTGGGCCAGGATCTCCGCTCCATTCTTGCCGATAAAACTGACGCTCAGGGTATTTGGAATTGTATTCTCAGGATCGCCATGTCTGATTATGGGATAACCCAGTCCGGATAGTTCTACATAGAGCTTCTCCCTAAGACCTGTTTGCCTTTCTGCCTCGGCCTTAATTTCCCAGGCAACAAAATCACAGGCAGCTCCCAGTCCGACTGCCAGGGGAACCGGCTCAGTGCCGGGCCGATGACCCTGCTCCTGGCCTGCGCCGAACATGAGCTGACCAAGAGGTGAGCCTTTTCTGCAATAGAGGGCACCTATTCCTTTTGGCGCATAGAGCTTGTGTCCTGCAATACTCAGGTAGTCTACTCCAAGATTTTTGACATCCACAGGAATTTTGCCAACGGCCTGGGCCGCGTCCGTATGGACCAGCACCCCACGCTCCCGGACCAGTTGCGAAATCGCAGCTACCGGCTGAATAGCCCCGGTCTCATTGTTTGCCATCATCACTGAGACCAGCACTGTATAAGGACGTAAGGCCCTTTCAACTTCCAGTGGATCTACAATGCCCTGACTGTTTACCTTTATAAAGGACACGTTCCAACCCTGTTCAAGCAAATGCAGGCAGGGATTCATAAGGGATGGGTGTTCTATGCAGGTGGTGATAATGTGTCGCCCTTTGGCGGACATGGCTTGGCATACGCCTGTTATAGTTAAATTGTTGGACTCTGTGCCTCCGCTGGTGAAGAGGATTTCAGTAGGATCCGCGTTGAGCAGCGATGCCACTTGGGTCCTGGCGTATTCCAGCGCTTTCTTGGCCATTTGGCCGAACCTGTGTCCGCTGCTGGGATTGCCCCATTTTTCTTTTAGAGCAGCGTTAACGGCCTCCTGCACCGGCTTTGCAACCGGTGTGGTTGCATTGTAATCAAGATATATTTCAGACATTCCTAAGGGGGAACTCTCTTTTTTTGTCATGGTTTTGCAATTTTTTCTGTTATTAATTCATTTTTAGTATTTTGGATAGTAAAATTAGTGGAGAGGTTGCCGACTATAACAGAACGTATTCAGAGCAACAATATGCTGAAGTGATGGCTTAATATTTAATATAAGGAAATAGTAACCATATACGGCATGAAATGTGCGGGACAACCGTAACATATAGAAGAATCAGAGCAGATAATGAGTTATATGAAACATCCAGAATACATCTAACCACTATTTTCTTGTCTGATCTCTCCTTCGTCAATAATCTGAATCGTTCTTGTGCGGGGCATCACTTTAAGGTTAACTTCTTTCTCTTCTCCTAGCCTCAGCTCTACCTGGACTCCTTGTGTTTTGAGATAATGGTTCGCAGGCAAAGTATCCACATCGACATTCAAAGTCCACTTGCCTGGCCTTATCTCTTCAAAAGAAAAAACGCCATTTTTATTCGAGAGTCTTCGTAAAACTTCTTTTCCATCAGTAATTTCAAGTATGGCGTTACTTAATCCTCCCGCCTCCTTGAGGGCACCCTTACCATTATTGAGGGCAAGAAGCGTTATCCTTCCGGAAATCTTACAGGAAGTTACGATGGGAATATCCACTTGGGTAGTTCCTCCACTCCTTACCTCTACCTGGATAGGGAGTTTTTCACATGTTACACGATGCAACCCTATTGAGCTTTTTTCAAGCGTAAGGTAGTAAACCCCTGGTTTCAGGGCCGGGAAGATAAATTCACCATTCTGGTCAGTAACAGCCGTTGCTCCATCAGCCATCAGAATAACATTCTTATATGGAGACCTCTCCTGACTTTCTTCATCATAAACCCTCCCCCGAAGTACGCCGATACTCTTTTTTTTGCTTACAGGTATTCCCAAGGGGATAGTATACATCAAGCAGCAGGAAGATTCTTCAGAATTTCCCTTGAACCAGCGACCTGTAAACGTGATGAAATGACCGTTCGGCAACACATAATTAATATGGGACAGGATATTTTCCTGTACTTTTTCCGCGACAGAATCAGAAGTATACCTCTGATAGGTTACGTCGATATCAACATCTTTAATCTTCCAGGCAGCGGAAGCGCTCACGGTCTTTGTCCTTTCTAAACTGACAGAATATCGGTTTTGTCCGATTATCGTATACAGACTATACCTCTGCCTAACGCTGGGCCTAAAGGAGGCATACACACTATATCTTTCCAGGTTGTCACTGTTGGAATGCGAAAGCCTATCTTCTACCTTCCCCCTCTCTATATAACTCTGAACAGTAAAGTCCCTAAACGTCTGCCTTAACCCCCATATCCATATTTTTTCCCTAAGATTAAAATCTGCCGGTAACAGATGATCTTCCCGGCAAAAATCTTCATATTCCATGGATAGCTCAGCGCCAAAGGGGAAAGAATACCAGATACCCGGTCTATAGGATCTTTGTCTGTTAGCGGTGTCTTTGTCTGTAGGATCCCGATCGAGGTTGTTCTTGTAACTCCGGTAAGAAAAATTCCCGCGTAAATTATGGTAGATAGGAAAAGTTATCATTCCCGACATATAATCACTATCATTGTAATAGCCAAAATATGTCGGCTCGGCATGAATCTTCTCAAATGTGTACCGTGCCTGGTTCGCGAGCTGTCCATCGAGTGCTATTCGATAGGCGTAATCACTGTTCTTTTCTTCTCTATCACTGCTACTTAGGCCATATTCCAGCTCCAGATCCATGGTCTCATTTGGCTCTATTTTCGCCTCGATACTGTAAATTTTATCATCATAACGCCCGGTGGAAAAGGTTGGATCCCTGCTCTTGTACAAAAAGTTGCCCTTAATACTAAAGGTGTCGGTAAACTGATAAGCCACATAGGTTCCCAGCTCCTCTGTTTCGGGAGTCTCCCATCTCGTTTGCAAATAAAGGGCCCCGGCCTTCAGTCTGTCGGGACGGACATTCACTTCCATACCTCTACCATAGCGATATCTTTCAGTGAGTGGAGACAGGGAATAGCTCCTATCACCAAAATGAGTTTCCAGGAAGGTGTAACTATAGCTAAACAGATATTCGTCTCTGGTTCCCCATATACTCTTATCCTGGATGTCCGGGCCACGAACTAGAAAACCGATCTTTTTTTTGCCTTCTTCATCCAGGGTACCCGAACCGGAAAATTCAAACTGAACCCCTTGTTTCCCCTCTTCCATCACACCTATCAATCGTATTAGGGCTGGCAATCTATGGTAAGGATCAAATTCGCCTGTTACTCTTGGTATAATCTTGGTCGAAATGGCCTTTTCAACAGAAAAGAAATCCTCTTCCGGCCCTTCTGTATATGCTCTGATTTTAAGAATATGGGTTATTGCTTTATTCAATTTTTTATCTGTCTTTACAGTAAGGTGCAGGTCCTGAAATTTTCCGCCCCCAAGTATCATTTCAGACGGGACTATATTCACCGGACAATCTGGAACTCCTCTCGCATCTAATTTTATCTTGACTTCGGAATTGCCTTTATTAACCAATCGAATTGCTGCAACGTAAGTCTCTCCGGCTATCACCGACTCCGGTTTATCTTCCACCAACATTTCTAATCTGACCACCGGCAAAACTACTACAGAGAACATGTCGGTGTCTGTGATCCCGTAATCTCTCTGGCTTTTCACTGAATAGCTAATCTCATAGTTCCCGGCAGGATGGCTAAGAGGCACAAAGAAGGAGACGATTCTTACCTCTTCATCCTGAGATTCCAACGTAAAAGGGACACCAGAAGGGATGATTGCTTGCCAGCCGGCAGGAATATGTAAATCCTCAAAAAATTCCTGTTCGTGCTCAGTGTGGTTTGAAACCACAAAACTTCCGCTGACGATTCTGCCCGGCTTTATCTCTACAATCCGTGGCGTGGCCAGTCTTACTTCAGCCCCATGGCCTTTTACCTCAGCCCGGGCAAACGAAGCCACAAAAATAACAAAAAAAACAATAAAATAGAAAAATACCACTTTGTGTTATTCAGTCCTAAGCGCATATCAAAACGTCAATCTATTTTCGCCTGTACTATCAAACAATCCCCCATATTGCTTATGTCGACATAACACACTAAATTTATTAATGTTTGGGCAAATAAACACATGAACAATGCATGCCGTATCCCCAATCAAGTTGAGGACCATCTTGATCCGGCATCCATTTCTTTACTGGACTACCTCTGGAGTTTATCGCGTGGATTCCTTCTTTTGCATGAATGACCCACGGGGCGGGAATGACAAGAGAAGTGGAATTGACAGAACTCGATTCTTGTGTCTACTAATTCATTACTTTTATTATAGCAGGCAAAAACCCTACTCAGGACCAAAATGGGTGGGTGGTTATTCGCAAAGGACCGAAAATAGGAGAAAAAATTTAAGGCTTGATTAGCCGGTGGGGTGCCGAAACCTGGCGTGATCTATGGGCTTTTTATCTTGATTGTCATTCAATCTCCAGCGCATATTGAGCGCCAAAGACCTTTTCATCTCTATTGTCGGCTATTACCAGGGCCTTGTATGCGCCCTTGGGAACCTCAGTTAAGTCAATTCTGTGTCTTACCGAACAGCCCGGATAAATCCGCAGGCGATGGCCTTCAAACCGGCCGATATATATGCCTTTTTTATTATAAAGCTCTGCCCAAACGAAAGGGGAAAGCCACCTCTCGCCGATATTTTCGACATCAAACTGAAGGATCTTCTTCCCATCCTGACCAATTAACTTCTTATTTAATAACCTGATATTACTGGTCCCCGTACCGTCTATTTCCGTAACGATTTGGATACCGTAACGAATTATGGTCTGAACACCAAATTTAATACCCTGTTTTTCTTCCTTTGCGTTTTCTAACGTGCTTTCCGGGCTCGTTTCCGGTATGGGTTCTACCATTATCATGCTCCAGTATGACCCCTTCAGTTCCGGATCATTAGGAACATTTACGGTGTAATAGACTGAAACGGTATCACCGGAAGGTATGCTAATACGCTTTGGCCCCAAAGAAATCCATTGAGCATTGCTACGGGGGTTACTCCCCGGATCGCCATAAAAATTCTTTCCGTCGTCAAAAAAAAGGTATTCAGTTTGGTAAACCTTTACCTCACTAGCCCTGTCTTCGGTATTTTTCAGGTAAATTAATCCTTCGTATTTTTCCCCCCGGTTAACGGTGTTTTCCCTGGATAATCCCCCGATAACCAGGATACCGGCGAAACAAAACTGGGCTGAAACGAAAAAAAATATAACAAACAAAAGGGCCTTTTTCATCACCTAATTCCTTTACTCGGTTACCGTATAGGTCACAGTTGTACTATACATGCCAGGTGGAACACTTACTGACATCCCGGTCAGTCTATACTGCACATTTATATTGCTTCTGTCTCCATTTCCGTTGAAAAAATCGCTATCCACTGTTTCAATCGCAATATAAGCGATTCCGTTCGCGACCCAACCGCTACCGGTCCCATCTGAGATTCTCTTAACATAAAGGGTAAAATCACCATGCCAGGTAATATCACTTCTTGTCACGTCCACATACCAGTCATTTACACCGGTGCCATAAACTTCCAGAATTGTGGCAGCTGCCGCACTTTCATAGTTATCTATCAGATTGGTTCCCGCCCCTCCGGCTAAATCGCTGGCGTCAATGGTCTCCGTCCAGCCACCGGTTGCGGAAATATCTACCGCCTGGGCCTGAACACAGGCCAGCAACATCACCATCGTAAGGAGCGCTATCTTCTTCATAAAAAGAAATATATTTAGGATAAAAATACCCTAAGCTTTAGCTTATTAAGCCCTACTGAATAAATGTAAGGGCCCTTAAACTATTTAGAAACCAGGTTATCTGATACTGTTACTTATATTTATTAGCTACCAGCGGCAATAGTAAGTGTTACAGTTCTCGTATCAGAGGCTACTATACCAGCCGCGACCGTGGCCGACAATGTGTAAGTAATGGTGTTGCCGCTACCATCGGCTACCTGGGTAATCCCGGTCACTAAGTCCTCAGCCGTCGTCGACAAGGTCATGTCCCCGGCTGAGCTCCCGACTGTCGGAGCCACCAGATTGATCTCCAAGCTTACATTGGCCGGCATGTTTGAATCAATCGCCCCTGTTATCTTCCTGTTCGTGTTGTTGGTGGTGATGGCATAGGTAGTGGTAGCATCGGTATCATCATCCGGTTCAGAACCGGCAGTGGCAGTATCCACACATAATGCCGCCGGGTCTCCACTTACCGAGATTTCATCTATCGAACTAACCGAAAAGGAAACGGTCTGGGTATCCGAAGACGCAGCTATTAACAGATTAGTCAACGCCAACAAAAAAACAAATGTCAAAGAAATAATTCCCAATTTGCTCATAGTAGGTCTCCCAAGATTTGTTTATAATTAAAAAGACAGTTCAAAATATTTATTTAATATATCGGCTCTTACTTGAAAAACTTTAATAATAACATTACCATAACGGCTAAATTTGAGTAAGGACGGGCTTACTTCCGGGCTTCATAACCCACCGAATATCACTAGCATCCGATAAAAAAATCAACGGGTCTGCGCTGTTGCCGTCTCAAGCCTGGCTATGGTAGTACTAGCTTGAGAAAAGACGATCGCGGCTTGCCCTCTGAACGCTCAAAAGAGCCTTGTGCGCCGCGTTCGCCTGCGCTTATATGAAATATCCAGAGTGATTGAATAAGCGCACAGGTCATCAATAATTATTCATTCCCTGCCGGGGAGTGTGAACGGTTACATTGAATAAGTAAATACGGTAAACAGGAATTCTTGTGCCCAAAATACATATCCTTCCTCCCCATATAGCCAATCAAATCGCAGCAGGTGAAGTAGTGGAAAGGCCTGCTTCGATAGTGAAGGAGCTCCTGGAAAATTCTATAGACGCAGGGGCAAAACGGATCCGTGTAGAGCTGGAAGATGGTGGTAAACACCTCATAATGGTTACAGACGACGGTGTCGGCTTAGAAAAAGAAGACATCGATCTGGCTGTTGAACGCCACGCAACCAGCAAAATCAAGGATGAAGCCGATTTAGCTATTATACGCACCATGGGTTTCAGGGGTGAGGCCCTTTCCAGCATAGGCGCTGTTTCCAGGTTATCCATCACTTCCAGGCCTTCTGACAATATAGAAGGGTGGCGAGCAAGAATGGACTTCGGCAGAGGCAAGAAGACCATGGCCGTAGGATGCCCCTTCGGTACTACAGTGAAAGTAGAGGATCTGTTCCTGGAGATACCGGCAAGACGAAGATTTCTAAAAAGGCGTCAGACTGAGTTGGGACATATTTCCCAAATAGTACGTACCCTATCAGTGGGTTTCCCTGAGATCCTTTTTGAACTCCTGAGTGATGGAAGGGAAATATTCCGATCCCGCCCTGGTTGTCAGGGCTCCCAGCGCCTATGGCCACTGGTAGGAGATCAGCTTGTTTTTCAGATGCTGCCAGTTGAAGGCAAATCCCAGGAAATCCTGGTTTCAGGTTATGTGACGCCACCAAAGGAAGCAAGGGCCTCCTCTAAGTCCTTTTACTTTTTTTTGAATCAAAGACCCATAAATAGCAGACTGCTATGGAAAGCACTTAATCAGGCCTTCAGGGGCTTCATGATGAAGAATTCATACCCTATGGGTGCCCTGTTTCTGGAGGTCCAGCCGAATCAGGTGGACGTGAACGTGCATCCTGCTAAACAAGAAGTTCGTTTCCA
>JAFDDO010000073.1 GCA_019310825.1 Deltaproteobacteria bacterium
AAAAAGTCCTCTCAAGGCCTATTATTCTTGCAGGTGGCCTGAAACCGGAAAACATTGCCCAGGCAGTAAAACAGGTCCGGCCCTGGGGAGTGGATGTAAGCTCAGGTGTAGAGAGCGCCCCAGGGAAAAAGAATATAGACCTGGTAGCTGATTTCATACGCAGGGCCATAGTAGATTAGAGTTATTCATTAATCATCACAGGAAGTTAAAACAACGAATATCGAGCAAGTAACCGCACAATGTCGAAGTAAGATAAAAAATTTGATATTGAAGATTGTTTAATGGATCTTGCAGTTCGAATAAAGCCATAGAGCAAAATCTCTGCCAAACTGAGTAGCAAAAAAACTTCTCCACTAAGCCCTTCCCACTGAGGGTGGGTAGGAGTGGACTATTACAAAGGAAGAAATAGTGAATAAATCACCAAATAATTCCGGTCATTTCGGTCTCTATGGAGGCCGCTTTGTTCCGGAGACACTTATGCCCGCCATTACGGAGCTGGATTCCGCATACCGGAAGGCCAGACAGGATGCCGGCTTTAAGAAGGAACTCAATCAGATACTCAAACATTACGTTGGCCGTCCTACCCCGCTCTACGAGGCAAAAGGTCTGCAAGAGGCCGCAGGCCACGAAATAAGGGTATTTCTTAAGCGGGAGGATCTCGCCCATACCGGTGCGCATAAGATCAACAACACTATAGGCCAGGTGCTTCTGGCAAAACGCATGGGGAAAACAAGGATCATAGCGGAAACCGGCGCAGGACAACACGGTGTGGCAACTGCAACTGCGGCTGCCCTGATGGGCCTAAAATGCGAAGTTTACATGGGCCGCAAGGACATGGTACGCCAGGTCATGAATGTCTTTCGCATGGAACTCACAGGAGCAAAGGTCATCCCTGTACTCTCTGGAACACAAACCCTAAAAGACGCAATAAATGAGACAATACGGGACTGGGTCACAAATGTTGGAGACACCCACTATGTCATAGGCTCTGTTGTGGGTCCCCACCCATATCCAATGATGGTGCGGAATTTTCAGAGCGTAATCGGCAGGGAGACACGGAGGCAGATCAGACAGATTGCCGGATGCCTGCCTGACGTGGTGATGGCCTGCGTCGGCGGCGGGAGCAACGCTATGGGGATCTTCTATCCATTTATTAAGGATCAGGGAATACGACTGATAGGAGTTGAGGCGGCAGGAAAAGGTGTTGAAACAGACTTTCACTCAGCCCCCCTGGCTGTTGGCAGTCCCGGTGTGCTCCACGGCGCTATGAGCTATCTATTGCAGGACCGCTGGGGCCAAATAAAAGGCGCCCACTCACTCGCCCCGGGGCTTGACTATCCGGGTGTGGGACCGGAGCACAGCGTCTTTAAGGACTCAGGCAGGGTCGAGTACGTAGCAGTTGATGATGAACAGGCACTTGAGGCATTCAGGCTGCTGTCAGAGACAGATGGAATCATACCTGCCCTGGAAAGCGCTCATGCCGTTGCCTATCTGAAGGAGCTTGCGCCCTCTCTTCCCAAGGGGAGCATTGTGGTGATCAACCTCTCCGGAAGGGGAGACAAAGACGTTGCAACAGTTGCGGAATTGATCAAGGAGAGGGCAGACTAATGAACAGAATAAATCGCATGTTCTTACAGATCAGAAAAAGGAAAGAAGCAGCGCTCATCCCATTCATAACCACCGGAGATCCGGACATTGCCACTACAGAGGCCCTGATATTGGAGATGGACCGCCAGGGGGCAGACCTTATAGAACTTGGCCTCCCTTTCTCAGATCCTCTTGCTGACGGCCCGACTATCCAGGCTTCAAGCCAGAGGGCCCTTCGCCACAACATAAACGCAAAAGATTTATTTGGGCTGGTTAAGAAAGTCCGAAAAAAGACAGATATCCCATTGGTCCTTATGGGCTACTACAACCCCTTACTCCAGTATGGCCTTTCTGCTTTTGCAAAAGATGCGGCAACCTCCGGTCTTGACGGTACAATAGTCCCCGACCTGCCCCTGGAGGAAGCCAAGGGCTGGATGGCAGTCGCAAAACCCCAGGGGCTTGCCAATATCCTGCTCGTGGCCCCGAACACCCCGGCAGATCGAATCAGGAAAATTGCCAGGGCCACACAGGGCTTTTTGTACTATGTTTCCGTAACCGGTATTACCGGGACAAGGACCGAACTCCCCACTGAGCTGTCTCAGGGCCTTAACGGAATCAAACAGCTCACCAACAAACCAGTGGCAGTGGGCTTTGGGATCTCTAAGCCTGCTCAGGTATCCATGCTTTCAGCTGTAACAGACGGGATTATTGTTGGAAGTGCCATTATAAAACTGATTGAGGCCCACACAATCAAAAAGGGGAATGATCTTAAGGCCGGGCCCGATCTGGTCAAAAAGGTGGGAGAATTCGTTGGGGAATTGAAAAAAGCTACAAAAACGGGATATTGAGCCTCTTGCACAAGGCTCTATTGATAAAATTTATTTCAAGCTCATAATCATTGACGGTGGTGGGATATTGCTCAATGTCCGGCATAAGGCGCGGCGGCTTTTTGCAGTCGCCCTTAATGCCTTGGTCGGCCTGTTAATAGATGCAGGCATCTAACGCTACAACGCAACTTAATTACAATTCTCTAGTTCTCTGAGTTTACGTTTTCGATGAGACAAGTAGGATCTGTGGTTTCTAATCTGTATCCATTTTATGATTTCAATAACTGCCTTTATGTCTTTGGTTCGCAAAGGTAGCACAACTTCAAAAAGTACCCGAAGCTCAGACAGAGTAATGGACGGAGCTTTTTTCCCCAACCTGATTTTTAAATGCCTTAGAAAGAAATGAGCCAGCATGCATACTATGATGTGGTGATGCCACCCTGTAAATTTACGAATTTCATAGTGGTCCATTCCCGATTCGCTTTTTATTTGGTTATGAGAAGAAAATTGGGATGAGAGGCTGGTAAATAATTATATGGCAGGATCATTCCAAAATTTTAGCATAAATTGATTTTCAGTCATTCTATCAGTCGAGAAGCTCTTTGACATCTGTTAATACCTCTTCCAGATGAAAAGGTTTAGCAATTGTTTTATCTGCATTAAACATTTCTGCGAGCCTTAAATAATTCTCCGGACCTCCTCTTTTACCACCTGACATTGCTATAATTTTCACTTTTGGGAACTCAGCCTTCAATTCCCTCATGGTGTCTATGCCATCTTTCTCTGGCATTATAATATCGGTAATGACGAGATCAGCGGGTGTTTTACGTTGTAAAGACATGGCTTTAACGCCGTTTTCAGCTTCAATTACATCGTATCCTTTTCGTTCTAACGCAATACGAAGCATATTTCTGATTTGATTATCGTCTTCGACTACAAGTATAGTGGCCATATCTTTCACTTTTCAATTTTGACTGAATAAAACAGAATTTTTGAACAATAAACCTCAATCGCAAATTATATAACACTTCGTGTAAATCATATCATATTTTCGGAACCTAAATCCATTTTTTTAAATTTTATATCTCCTTATGAAACAGCGAATTTTCGAACTAAATAAAACAATATCCAAAAAAAATAAATTATTCTAATGATTTACATGTTACTGGTCTCTCATGAAAAGGTCATAAGTCTAATCAAAAACTAACAAAAAAACTTTGGCTACGATTATGATTGTATAGAATATAATAACTTTTTTGAATATTAGATCTCCCGCCCATGCAGTCAACATGTTTTTCGAAATTCCGGAAGATATTCCGAAAAAATGGAATATCTTGAGATCAATTCTTTTTCACTGTCTGAACGAAAAGTCCATTCAGACACAGTTTTGAATTCTAAATTTTGAATTTAAAAAAGGGGATAACCTCAATATGTTAATGATCCCTGACCTAAATTGATAAAACAAAATTTGGGGTTTTCGTTCAGGCAGTAGTTACCAGAGAGTACGAATTGGGTATTGGGTGATAAGAGGATCCGGGGTAAGGATTGTTAACGAATGCTCAATTGCCTGACATATAAGCATACGGTCAAAAGGATCTTTGTGGGTGGCCGGTAGCTTATATAGATGCAGAGTGTCTTGTTCTGATAAATCTAACGGGGTGATAAGGTGTCTTTTCCGCTCTTTAGGAATAAACTTATCAGGAGAAAGGGGAAGAGATAATTTGCCCAAGCGATATTTTACATTGATCTCCCATGCAGAAACAGCGCTTAGACAGACTTCATTTTTCGGATCAGCAAATGCGTCGATTGCTTTTGGAGAAAGCTCTTCACTGCCTTTGGTCACCCAGAGAAAGGTGCAGGTGTCGAGAAGTAGTTTCACGAGTCTTCGCCATTAAAAGCTGCAACAATATCGTCCGGGAGAGGCTCAAAAAAAGTATCGCTGATTTTGAAGTCTGGATATTCTTTACCAGCTAGACCAATTGGCCGTTTTTTGTTTGGAAGTACCGTAATTGGTTTTATCTCAGCAATAGGAACATTTCGCTTACAGACAATTACGGTCTCACCCTTGCTGACCTTGGAAAGGTAACTTGAAAAGTGAGTTTTTATTTCATTTACATTTAAACTTATCATAGTTCTGCTTTATAGGTCATCATGTTGGTCATGTCAATGACCTATATCCACACCAAAGGGGATAGATTTTTTAATAACTCGGCAGAATCGCCGAACAAGGCGCTACTCGGAACCCAATCGCTCGACTGCGTCGCACTCATGGGTCCGGTGAATTCGGCGTTATGTCAGCAATGATAATAAGTTGTTTTCAGATAAATTTTAAGAGACTTGCCATGGGATTTTGGGTAATCGTTGTCTACTTTATCCTGTCACAAACTATATGTAATGCGGAAGACTGGAGCAGCTGCGCTGATGACCTGGATAGTTTGCGTCGTGCTTCCGGCGTTTTTGCCGATGCAGCTGAACAAGTTGAGAGCGCCAGGCAAGAATTTGAATCAAATGGTTGTTCGGCATGTAAGGTTTGACTCCTTATGCACAATATGATATTTTTATGCATAAAGGATAAGGAGGACCGATTATGAGAACAACGCTTGATTTACCTATAGATTTATTGGATGAGGCTATGAAAGCCACCCATATTAAGACAAAAACCAAAGTCATCATCATAGCCTTGGAAGAATTAATCAGAAAATCAAAAATTGCAGAGTTAAAAGAATTTAAAGGAAAAGTCGATTTGGACATTGATTTAGACACAATCAGAGGGCGTCAATGTCAGTATTAGTCGATACTTCAGTATGGGTTGAGTATTTCAGGAGTGGGAATAATTCTGAAAAACTTGATTTCTTAATTGATGAAAATCTCATTGTAACAAATGATCTAGTTCTGGCAGAGCTGATACCCTTCCTGAAAGTTCGAAAGCAAAGAAAATTGACCAATTTATTGCTAAATATCAATAGGTTGCATTTGTCCATTAATTGGGACCAAATCATCGAGTATCAATACGAATGTCTCAAAAATGGATTGAATGGTGTCGGTATACCAGATTTAATAATTGCCCAAAACGCAAAACAAAATAATTGTGAAATTTATTCAATGGACAATCATTTTAGCCTAATGAAGGATATCCTCACTCTTAAGATGCAAATATAGATTTCAGCTACGCCGAACAAATATTTGCACTCAGACCGGGAAAGCCATGGCATTCTTCGTTTTTGACAAAGGTATCATAAAACTCGAAAGTCCTGGGAAGAATCAATTACTGGGTCTGTGGTTCAACAACTGCTACGCGATTGACTATACGCAGAACGGCTTCTTTTAGGAGAGTTGGTGGATCAATAAATTCTAAACCCAGTCCGGTATCCCCCTTTGTCTCTTGAAGGTTTACCCATGCAACCTTTGCAGTTACTACTACCTCGTAAAGATCTTTAATGGAGAACACCAAATTGACATGGGTCCCTACAGGGACGATTTTATCTGTGCAGATAAACATACCCTCTGCAGAGATGTTCTTGCTGTATGAAATGAGATAATTATTCTCGTGGGAATAGTCTACTTTAAATCGGGTGGGGACACGGACACTTGCTCTTTGTTCGGTTCCAGACACTCTTTTTCTCCTTTCTTGACTGCAGATTTTACTGAATACGTGCAACCAAAAGACCTATTGTATCACCACGTCTAAAGTGTCAATCGGAAGATTTCCGTCTGGACTGAAGTGCTCGTGTCAATTTATTGATTTTATATTTATTTCCTCCTTTATACGCCAGGTTAGCCGGGCATTTCCGAAAAGAGACGTAATATTGAAAGTAAGAATATCATCCGCACTTGTACTTCGCAGGTCCATAAGCGCCCTGATAATGGCCAGCGCGTGGTCCAGGGGTCCTGTGGAGCATTGGCTTGGTTGAAATGTCCACGTCTCCTCTTTCCTGGTAAGCAGGTTTTGGGGGGCGCACGGTCTCTCACTGATTTCGAGATCCTGAAGTACAGGATACCCTGTGGGAGCCCACTCCACTGGATCCAGGACACATGCCACGGCCTTTTCAATGGGCGCGGAATGATCAGATGCACCTATCCGCTCGATGGCATCTTCCAGCACAGCGCTCTTTGCTTCGACCGCTGTTACCAAAGCGCGGCGAATCTTTTTTTGTGCCATAAATTGCCATGCCGTATCAAGCGCAGACAAAAAAGGCCATGCAAATGTAGTCATTGTCAGGGCAGGTCCCCGCAGATCCAGCAGCCGGGATATGTATCCAGCGGACATGTTGTGTACAGAATGGGAAAAAAGGGTCGGTGAGGTCTGGCCCTCTCCATCATTGAACAATGTGTCCAGAAACCGGAAGTTGGTCTCCAGAGGGCCAAAGGCAGTGCCCACGAAAATTCCTACTTCAACCGGAGCAAGCTCTCTTGATGGAGCATTGGCCATGGCCTGCACAGCAGCGGCCACGGCCTGGGTCGTTAGTCCATCTGCTCGCCTTAAGGGCCGTTTGAGTGAGGCAAGAACAGACTCATTATCCTTATTGGTGGACACACTCATTGCCGTTACGGCAACTTCCTGCCTCATGGCCTTGCCTCAATAACCAGCACTGCATTTCCTCCTCCGAACGCCAAGGATTGTGATATCCCAATCCGTGTAGGAAGTGGGACAAAAATGCCCTGTGGGACAGGATTTACAGGTAGCTGTGGATCTGATAACAGATAACCGTGGGTCCCTGGAGTTACTCCTTGCCGCAGGGCCAAAAGCGTAAGAACTGCCTCCAGGCCGCCGGCAGCCCCCAGGGTGTGGCCGGTCATTCCCTTAGTAGAGACAATTGCGACGTGACACGATTCCGGCAAAAGCTTAGACAAAGCGTTAGCTTCTGCAAGGTCGTTGGCCTTAGTGCCGGTCCCATGGGCATTGATTATTGCGACATCCTGTATGCTGATACCGGCATCTGCTAATGCCTGGCCAAAGGCACATTTGAGGCCGCGCCCTTCCGGATGAGGCGCTGTGGGATGCCATGCATCTGAAGCAGAGCCATATCCCCTTACCCATCCGAGGGGTGTTATTCCACGCTCCAGCGCTTGGCCCTCTTCTTCGAGTACCAACAGGCCGGCACCTTCCCCAAGGTTGAGGCCTTTGCGATGTCTGTCAAAAGGTCTGCATGGCTCCGTGTCACTGAGCTGGAGGCCGGCAAAGCCATTGTATGCTATTCTGGACAGTTCATCAGCACCCCCAGCGACAGCTAGATCACATGCCCCGCTTGCAATCCACCCCTTGGCAAGACCGATAGCATCCGTTCCGGATGCGCAGGCGTTTGTGACCACGGCCGATGGACCCTGTGTGCCAAGAATACCATGAAGGGCCTGTGCTAAATTTCCAGAAAGGTAATGGAAAATAGGCGCAAGGTCCGGTTTCTTTCCACTGCGCCACTGCTCATAGAAGTCTTCGTTGTTAAAGGTGCAGCCTACTGTTGTTCCCAGGGCAATACCCACCTTTTTCTCACGCAAATATTGCAGGCCGATCTCTGCCTGATTGAGGGCCTCAGCTACTGCGCTAACGGCCAAATTAACAGTACGGCTTACGGTCGAAAACAACAGGGATTGGACTGCCGATTCAAAAAGGTCGCGACCTGTTGGCGAAAGGGCCTCGGGTGGCGCAGCAAAGACAGGATAACTGAGCTTGGTAGAAAAAAGCCAATCCGGCACCGAGCTGCAGCAGGCCGTGCCTTTATTTATATTTATCCAGTGACTCTCTGTATCAGTTCCTGCCGCAGAGATACATCCCATGCCGGTAATGGCTGCGGATGACTTGGTATTTTTATATGCTCGTTTTTTAGTGATTGAGTGATTTGGTGACTGTGCAGGTTGGGCCATACATGTTTACCGATTCATGTGTCGTGATACCTCAGGTTGCGGAAACGGAAGTACCTGTACTTTCAGAACTCCCTTGATGTGCTTGAACAAACTGGGCAAGGGCCTCTATAGAGGCAAAGGCCTCTTTACCTTCGTCCATATCCGCTATCTGTACTCCAAAGCGCTTTTGTAGCAGGACCACCAGCTCTACGGCGTCCAAGGAATCCAGACCAAGGCCTTCTTCGAACAATGAGGCCTTGTCGTCAATGTCTTCAGGTTTAACGTCCGGCAGATTAAGGTCTTGAACAATCATCTCTTTCAGTTGTTGCTTCAACTGGTCCATATGTTTGCAGCTCCAATTTGGGGTGAGTGTCCTATATCACGATGAGATCAGGTCATCAAGACCCGGCGGTCACATACCTACTGGTTCCAGAAATCATAAAAATTATACCACTGATACGGAAATTGGGTAACGTAGGCCTCAAGTGCCTTGCTGAAACGGCTGGTCCAGGCCGTCAGGTCAGCCTCTCGGTGTTTTCGGCTACTGTAAGACGGATGAAACACGTCCCATACTCGAAGATGATAGCTTTGCCTGCCGGTCTTGGCTGCAAGGAGAACTGCTACGGGGGCCCCTGTAGCGGCCGCCAGCCTGTAAACACCTGCAGGAAATCGTATCTGAGAATCAAGGAACTTGACAGTGGCGCTGGGACCTCCTGCCAGACGATCTCCCATGATAGTCACGACCTCGCCTCTCTGTATGGCCGCAGTGGCCTCAACCACACCCCCGAGAAAGCCGTCGGTCTTGATGATCCGGAACGGGCATGATTCGCCCCGCAGATCGAAATAGTGTTTTGCCACGACTTCTTCCTCATAATGCATCAAGGCGTGTACCGGCACAGGCAGATCCTTGAGATGGGCCAGGGCAACCTGCCAATTCCCAACATGTGCTGTGAGAAGTACCAGGCCTTTTCTCTGCTCTATGAGTCCTAAGATAGTGTCCCATTCATCGAGGCTGCAATGTAGCCTGGCAGATCTATTGAGGCCCAGCCAGGCCCTGTCTACCAGGACCTGTCCAAAGGAATGGACTATTCTAAAGGTATCCCGCCAGCGTTCTACCGGGTTGTGTTTCGGGAAACGTTTTCGGAGATAGGGAGAAGTCAATTGATGAATCCTACGGCTGGCAGAGACGTAAGTCAAAACCACAGGAACCAGTAAAGCATAAGCCCCAGGCTGACCGGCTATTCGCAGGGTGAGATAAAAAATGCCATGGCCAAGGGCCTCCAACTTTTTAAGGACAGCCTTTTGAAAACCAGGAACTACGTATCGCACTTCCTGGCCCCCATGGTCCGCAACCAGCGGACAACAAAATAAGTGGCAAGGCCTCCTGCAATGCCGAGCAACGGCCCGACGACAAGAGAACCCAGAAGCCATTCCAACAACCTTTGATGGAGCTGGTAGACAGTGGTATCCAATGACAGTTCCAGCAGCAGGTGGCCGTTCCGCATGAAGTAGCCTGTCTCAATACATATCACAGGGACCACAGGCGGGCAGCATAACTGGCTGGCCGCAACAGCAGCAGCTTTGTTAAGATGTAGTCTGTGTGTGACATAGACTATGACAATGGTATGGCAGGCGATGAGGGGAAGTGTCCCAAGAAACAGGCCCATCCATGCGGCGATTCCGAGCTGGGCTGGTGTACTGTGCTTCTGGCAGATCTGTTTGAACAGTCGAATCGGATGGAA
>JAFDDO010000074.1 GCA_019310825.1 Deltaproteobacteria bacterium
ATCCTTGGTCATGGTGTGTGTATCCTTTCTTCTTGGATGTTTTTGGTTTCCAGGACTTTAAACATCCTGGAAGGATACACCGCCTAACCTCTCAAACACAACTTTCGATTATATGTCTCTTTTGTATTCCAACATTCAACTTGGTCACGGACTTTATAGATAACCCCTTCTCCGGACGAGAAAGGACCAGGACTTGTATGTGCTGTTTTGTAACCCTCTTTTTCACTGTCATCTAGCGAATTAAGCGAAAAAAGCGAATTAACTGGTTTTTCACTCGTTCCCTTACGGGATTTGCTGCTATCACCCACTACAACACAATCAAGTCTTCCGTGGTGAATCGTATCCCCGACCATAAAATAAGGATTCCGCCCAACCTCAACCCCGAACCGTACCAGGAAGGTAAAAAGGACTGCCGCCGGGTCCGCCTCACTATTTTTGGTTGCAAGTTCAATAAATGCCTTCGTAATACCGTCGAACTTGGTTATATCCAGGTGCGGTTTTTCCAGGATTTCAAAGTCTAAAAGATCGTTCTGCATTTCGACTTGGCCGGTGTGTGATTGGCCTGGCTCAATATCCGGGATAGTTATCGGCTCCGTTTTTCCGTAAGCAAGGCCGTCTTTAATAGTTTTCATGGCCGCAGACATTCGTTTTACCCCACTGGCCTGGACAGCCTGTTCAAGTGCCGCCAGGACCTCAGATTCATCAATGTAATGAAGAAAACCACCTATAAGTCTGGATGCTCTTAGCCTTGTGTAGTGCTGATTCCCAGGCAGGCTCTCCCTTATCTCTCTACAACGGGACTCCAGCGCCTTCCTTGCAAATTTTTCTGTACCTGAGCTGTTAGTAAAGACATATGGTTTGACTGGCTGTGGGAGGGGAGGGAGAGGCTTCTCCCATGCAGAGATATCAAAATATTGAGGATCGGGATTAATCCATGACTTGGGATCATGTGAGACGAAAGTTAAGCGGGAAATGTCCTTGCAGGAAGGATCAATCTTGAGACCATAAAGCTCAAGAAAATATTTCTCTACTGCAAAATAGAGCTTTTTATGATCGTCATCATTCTCGATATTCTGTCCCCGGATACCGACCTTGATACCCTCACCACTCGGTGATCTGAAAATAAACCAAACATTTTTATCCTGCTTTAAAAGAACAAATATTGATTCAGTTTTTTCATCAGAATGATCCAGGTCAACTACGATATATCCTGTGGTTGAAAGAACATTTACTTTATTTCTCGGTGCTCTGAACGTCCCACTAAATGTCCCTGCCGGCAACGCTTTCTTGACCTTTCGGTATTCGTCCGACTCCCAGCCAAACTTGCGATATTTTACCCGGACGTTTTCAATTCTTTTTTGGTATTTATCGGATCGAATATCTTCAAGAGTTTTTTGCCAAGTAGTGTTGCTGACCGGCGTGGTGCTTACCGCATTGGCAAAGATTGAGATATTGTCAGTGGGGGGAGTATTAATTCCAGCCATAGCCAAACTCCTCAACAAATCCCACACAAACAAGCAGAATATCCGCATACCGCTGGAAAACTAAGGTTTTTATTAAATATGAGCGGAAAAGCCATGAAATAAGCGTACAGGGTCTACAGACGTAAACGAATAGCGTATTTTTTAGACACCCATCAAATCTTGTCCCCGCCTTCTGTGCCCGACCGCCAGAAGGCTTTTTTTGGGCAATCATTTCAAGCCTCCGTTTTAACTTTGCGCCTTTCCATGTAGGACATGACGTCCTCAAGAGAATAACGGATACTGCTGCCGACCTTACAATAGGGGAAACCCCGTTTTTGAAATCTCCAGTTCCGCAAAGTTTGCACGGCCAGGCCCGTTAATTTGGAAACTTGTTTTTCGTCGATGAATTTGGTCATTTCAGTGCTCCTTATAGGTACCTTCAAGTTTTTATGCATAATCCAAGATAACTTATCGGAATCATTATAAAAGTCCCGTGGAGCCGAAGAAAAGAGTTTTATAAGTGTAGACGGGGGTTTTTGTACGAGCTAAATAATTGGGAAAACAGAAGATTTAAGAGAGAAAAGAATTAGACCCCAGTCTACGTTTTAAGCTATAGGCAGGGATGGGCAGGGAATTTTTAGGGATATAGAGGACTACTTATTGGAAACAATCTTTGTAAATGTGTGACCTTTGAACTTGTACTTTTGGCCTGCCTGTTTTTGACTCTTGACGGCAAGTGATTTTTTGGGTGGTCGGCCAGCTTTGCGGTCTGGAAGTAAATCTTTTATCCAGCCGTAAATCGTTTTTTCCTTGTATTGTTTTGATGTTGCGTCGATTAATTCCCGCCGCCTGCTCAAATCGATTTTGGTTATATTAGGCTCTTTTTTTATGATATCCTTAGCGATTTCCCGAACCTCGAGTCTATCTTTTTGGCATGGACGGAGCTTTTTCTTCTTTTTCTCATGCTGTCCTTGGTCTTTGTTTTCGCTTGAATCATAGAGAGTCACATGCGGGGTATCAACCCTCACCCAAGGGGGCATTTCGCTGTACGGCAATTCTTGTTCTTTGTTTTCTACAGGCTTTTTCTTATTCAGGCTAATAAGAAGGCACTTCCATTCCTCAAGGTAGTTACCTTCTGGCGGCTTATTCTTATAGACATCAGCAAAAGCGTCGTCGTCCATGTCCCACGGAGAGAAGTCTATTTCAACAGGCATGGTTTGTATCCGTATTTTCTCAATGCTTGTTTCATCTTTTTCCATGTCTTCCGCTTCTAAAAAACAAGTATCTGATCTATAAAGGGATTTAATCTTCCTTTTCTGCTTGTCAGTCAGCTTGTCTTGGTCAACATCCGATTCAAAGGCAAGCAAATATTTCGGTGTTTTTGGCTTTCCAAGTTTTTTTGACAAGCACTCATAGTGCCTATAGTGCTTAAGATTGTAACGAAAAAGAGTGAGTTTCTTGAGGGATAAGGCAGCGAATGATTTGAGCATATGATTTTTGACGAACAGCTTAAGAAATGGGATATTTAATTCGGGGAAATAGTTGTCTGAATTGTTCATAACGCCTCCTGTAGCGTCCTGATGAGAAGTCCGGGGAAAGCGGCCAGGAAAACCGCCTTTCAGGGTGCACGCCCTATCCCCGGAAAGATGTTCAAAATCCTATCTTTCTCTTGGGCTTTGTTTCTACTTCCAATAGCTGTTTAATCGCGTCGAATACCACCGTGAATTGCTGGTCATACTTTCTTTCCATGGCTTCAATCTTCTCTCTCAATTCTTCATGAGTGGATAACATTTGCCTCAGTTGTGTGAAGGCTCTCATGATCTGGATATTGACCTGTATAGCTCTGTCGCTTTTGAGAACACTTGAAAGCATGGCCACTCCCTGTTCAGTGAATGCCATAGGAGGACGCCTTAAACCCATCTTGTCAGCATTGGACATCACAATTTGTGATCTCCAATTGGCGAACTCTTCCCTACTGAGTTCAAACATGAAGTCAGGTGGAAACCGTTTAATGTTCCTTCTCACTGCCTGTTTTAACGCCCTTGTCTCAACCCGGTAAAGTTCTGCCAGGTCCCTGTCAAGCATGACCTTTATTTTTCGGATAAGGTAAATTTTTCCGACTATCCTTTCCACCGGCACAAGTTCACTCACTAGTTATCTCCTTTTCTTAAAGGGACAACCTTATTTCCTTTATGCATTGCTTGGTTAACCAACTCTCCAGCAAGATCCGAAGCCTTCTTGAGAGTCTCGTCTCTGAGGTGGGCATACCTTTGGGTCATCAACGGGCTTTTGTGGGTGAGAAGTTTCTGCAGGGTGTACATGTCGACCTTGCCCGAAGAGGCCAACATTGAGGCGTAAACATGACGCAGGCCATGCAGAGCCCTAAAATCCCTTGGAATGCCTGCCCGTTCTTTGATTTTATTCACCTGTTTTTTAATATCCGTTCGTTGTCGTCCCCCACGACCAGGGAAAACAAAGGGGCTATCACTTTTCGGGTGAGTCTCTAAGGTCTCCCTTGCCGATTTATTCAAGGGTATCATCTGGTCTGGCCCGCCTTTGGGGTCCCTAATATGAATAAACTCACGATCGAGGTCTATGTCAGTCCATCGGAGTTTGAATAGTTCGCCCCTCCGCATACCTGTGAAAAGAGCCATTTTCATCATATCTGCGGCCTGGATATTAGAATCTGTATCTATTACCTCCAGGAGTCTGGACAATTGCTGTGGAGTCAGGTCTTCCGTTTTGAGGTTATTCACCCTTGGCATCTCAACTATAAAGCCAAGTCCCTGGCATAGATTCTTTTTGACGCCGAAATTAACGATTCTTCTGACAAGCTCCAAAACGTTCCTGACAGTTCCCGGGGCCTTAGTCTTCAATAGGCTTAGCCTCAACCGGTCAATATCTAATGGGAATAAGTGTCGAGGTTCCTTATCTCCCAAAAGGGGCCTGATGTAGTTTTGGAACCGGTTTTCATCAGTGACAATGCCTTTTAATTCGGGCTTCCCGGCCTTGTACTCGGTCCATAGCCGGTTAAAGGTCCACCGGTTTGCCTCGGCCTGTTTAAGAGCCTTTTCCTTTTCTCTTTTTTCTTTGGGGGACGGACGCTTGCCTTCAATTCTTTCAGCCCTATATCCGGCAGCTCTGGCAGGGGTCAAGTCATCGGCATATTGACGTCCAGCTTTCTCCTCGTAAACCTTGCCATTCTTTTTGAACACGATGTAATAAACCCGCTCCGTACCCTTACCACCAATTCGTCTAGCTTCCCGATAATAAACCCCCGGATAACTGGTTTTTATGCGTTTGCTCATTTCTTTAATCCTTTCCAAAAATTCCAACCCTATTTCCAACCTCAATTATGAATATAAAGGTATTTTAAGGTAAGTCAAGAAGAAAGAGGAGTTAGATAAGGTCGTGAAATCAGGCGGTTTCGGGATAGCAGGGTAAATGCTGGTATACAAGGGCCTTAGTGCTCATAACCCGAAGGTCACAGGTTCAAATCCTGTCCCCACTACCAGTAAAATCAAAGAGTTACAGGCTTTTGCTTGTGACTCTTTTTAATGTCCTTGCCGGGGATGGTTTGAAATCCCTTGATTTGAATTCTTTTATCATTTCATGGGGCATGACTCTGATAATCTCTGACAATGTTGTTTGATTCAATTTTAAAATACAATCGTCAACCATTGTCTTCATACCATCTTCTATGGCCATCCTCCTGATTTCATTTTCTTTGGTTCCTCTAATGATGGCCAAGGCAATTTCTTTATTAATTACAAAGAATTCCGAAATCAGGGTACGGCCGCCATATCCTGTATAATCACATAGTTCACAACCTTCTGCCTTGTAGAAAACAAGATCAGCAGGGTAGTCTTTAAACAATAGGCCCCATTCTTTTTTGGTGGGGACATATTCTGAACTGCATGAAGGACAGATTTTTCTTATAAGCCTCTGGGCAAGGACTCCCATCAGGCCTGAAGCAATCTGGTTACGTTCAATGTTAAGGCCATGGAGTCTGGAAATAACATTTGTAGAATCAGTTGTGTGAAGTGTACTTAAAAGAAGATGTCCTGTCTGAACAGCGTCGAATCCTATATTTGCCGTCTCATTATCCCGCATTTCGCCAATCAGTATTATATCCGGGTCAAGTCTCAAAAAGGATCGAAGTAGTCTTGAAAATGTAAGATTAATCTTGGTATTGACTTGTGTCTGCATAATCCCTGGAATGCTGTATTCGATAGGATCTTCTGCGGTAATGATTTTGAGCCCGGGATCGTATATAAACTGCAGTGCGCCATAAAGGGTTGAAGTCTTTCCACTTCCTGTCGGACCTGTTAAAAGGACCATTCCTGCAGGGCTTTTAAGGAGTTCCTTAAGAGGTTTCAAGATATGTTTGGAAAGACCTAGATTATCGATCCCCTTATTCGCTTTCCGCGGATCGAGTATCCTTATCGTTATGTTTTCGCCAACTATAGCCGGACACACGGCAACCCTGAAGTCGACAGGGACTTTATTGAATTTTGTCTTGTCAGAATAATTTATTCTAAAAGCCCCATCCTGTGGCATGCGTTTTTCAGCTATATCAAGGTTAGATATGATCTTGATTCTAGAAATGATTTCTCCTATTGAATCCCGTAGCTTTGTATCAAGCCATGGTTCCGTGAATGTTTGAAGCACTCCATCAATTCTATAGCGGACCTTTACGTCACTGCGGTCCTGCTCTATGTGGATATCGCTGGCATTCTTCATTAGGCCGTACTTGATTATATGATTAACAAGTTCTTGTACCTGCATGTCTGAGATGCCGTACATGTCTGACCGTGATTTCTTGGTATCGGTTTTTTCGAGATCGATTACTACATCTTCGAGGTCTTCGAGATCTTCGACATCCCCGACTTGCTTTATTTCCTCCACCGTTTCGGTATCTATTAACGCCTCGCCGTAAAGAGTCTCGAAAATTGCTTTAAATTTTTCATGAGTTATCAAAACACAATCAATACTATATAGGGAATACATGGAACTTAGATCAGGGACAATCTGGAGGCTATCTACATCTGATACTGCCAGCGTAAGCCGGTTTTTTTTGGAGGATAGCGGCAGAATTCGATTTTTTGCTGCATAATTTTTACCAATAAAGGATGAAAGAGTGTTTATCTGGCTTTGGCTTAAATTAAACCCATCTAGTTTTCTAAACGCAATATTATACTGCTTGGATAAAGCGGCATAGAGCTGTTCAAGAGTAATGAAATTCTTTTCTATCAAGATTTTTCCCAAGTACTCAGCCCTATGTTTTTGCTCATAAAGGGTCTCTTTAAGCTGTTGGTTATTAATGATTTCCTGTTTTAGCAAAATATCTCCAAGCCTTTGATGCTTATTGTACTTTTGGAGAATACGATTGAGATCTATAGGTGTAATTATATTCAAATCACAAAGTATTTCGCCAAGGGTCCTTTGATATCTCTTGCGATTTAGAATGTTATTTAAATCTTCTTCACGTATTATGCCGGATTTTAGCGCAAGCTGACCCAGTTTAGTTCCGCCAACCTGTTGAATCAGCAAACCTTTTACATCATTAGCTGTGGCAAATCCTTCTCTTATCAAGGCATTGCCAATCATTTCATCCGGTTTCTTGTTTTTGAGACACTCCTCCATCTGTTTCTCATCAACTAATCCCTTTTGAATCGCTAATTTTCCGATACGTTTTCGCAGATAGGGATGATCCAGGAGGCTTCGGAGTTGGTCTTTTGAAATCAGCCCATTTTTGACAAGCAGTGTACCTAAAGGTTGACTTGCTTCTTCAATTTCTTTTTTTTGGATTTCAAGGGCCTTTTCAACATCCTTTTCCTTTACAATGCCTTCTTTGACCAATAGTTCCCCGATCTTAGGAATAGTCTGATTTTCAGTTATGTTTTCATCCATGTCTTTATCTCGTATTTTTCAAAAATTACACTTGGTGCTTATCATAAAATTCTCAAAGGAGAAAGGGCCTTAACACAGGCCTCATTAAAATGATTTTTATATGGTCTTTAAGCCCTTTATTCATGATGGGTTTGATGAAAATTGGACATTTGGTCGGTCTGGGTTAAAAGGTTTTACGGTTCCAAGTTCAGGGTAAATTGGTTTGCAAAGATTTACGAGGTCTGTAACAATGGTAAACAAGCAATTTTTCTTAAGGCCAAAAAATCAAGCACATCTTGAAATTCACAGGTTACCTATTTCCCTTATATAGGTTCAACCCAAGCTATATTCGTCTTTGCTATGATGAAGGTTTTCTTGATACCTTTCAGCGCTATATCAGTGTTAGTCGCCTCATAAACAGTGATGAAGGGTTTGTCTTTCATCAAGTGGTCGGACACCCTTTTCTCTTTTCCTGTGTTCATCATACCCTCTATCTCAAGACCATCTATGGTCTTCACCCTTATTTTTTGAGGGTTGATTTCGTAACTCATTTTACTTCGCCTTTCTTATTGGTTCTTGTGTAATTACCGATAGAAAATCGCCTTTTAGGCGATTTAAAAAGAGTGAGTGACGGGAAATCGTTTCTTGAGCGATTCAGAAAGTCAGTCAACATATATCATATTTGGAGAAAAAAATTACTCTATAAGGTTCAGCATGTCAAAATTTGTCGAGAATCGACCGCCCCAAAGTGTCTTGAATCGCCGCAAACATTGTTTTCTAGTTGCCTGAAGAATTTTTATCAGAGGCATTTGCTGACATTCTGAGGCAAACGTGTCCTTGGCGCCTTATGGCAGTAATTTATGGTAACTTCTCAATAAGTCCAGGTAACAGTCAATGGATTCCAACTTTCGCCAGAATTCAGCGGATATTCGCAAAATATGATTTGTCAGGACTTATTGAGAAGTTACAATTTATAGTGCTAACCGCCTGTATAATGAGGCTTTATTGATTTCCGTTCAGACAGTAAATAGAATGTGTGGGCAAAATGATGTTGAAACTGTAAATTTGAAATTGGGAAAAACATAAAGATGTAGTTGCGTTACCTAATTTCAAATTTCCAGTTTCAAATTTTACTGCACTTGTTTTGTCTTTTGGAGCCTATGAGCCCATCCTCCCAAGCTGCATAGTCCGAAACCAATAAACACGATAGTGGCAGACTCCGGGACAGAAGTAAGCGGGTTAATAATTGGTGGGATTATACTAAGTTCGACAATGCCTCCAACAAACATGCAACCATCTGCATCTTTTGCCACCCTGCTACCATAGGAAACAAATGTTCTGGGTTTAAAATAGAATGTTTGATAGTTGGACGATTGTGTTACAATCGTTTCATCGTTAATATCATGATTTGCAGCAAGCTTTTTTCCAACTAGCGAATAATCCATGGACATCACGTGGTAATCAACAGACTTGGACATCAATGATATAGTATTAAAATAATTTTGAAGCAAATCGGTTGATACAGGAATAGCTAATGCGCTTCCAGCGAATGAAAAGAATGTAAGCATTGACAAAATTAAGGTCTTCAAAGCCATTTTTGTGTCGCTCCCCTTCTATCCCTATAACTATTGAATCCTTTGGGGTTTTACTCCCCGCCGCTTGCGGCGATAAAAAAACTGTTCTTTGAGGGATATCCCGTCCGCTTGCGGAGCGGTAGTTCATCAAAATTACTTGAGATGGAATTTTATTCTGCAAGAGAAATGCCATTTATTTCCTTTTATTTTGTCATTTTTTCTGCATTTGGGGCACTATTTTGCAAAAAAAATAGATAGGAGTATTTTTTTTCCATTTATAGAAAAAAGTTTCCCAATAAAAATTTACTTTCAATGTCATTTCCGCCAGGTTGCTTAGATTTAAGAGGAGAATCGTTTTTTCATGCCTTGCTTTTTTGAAAAGTCTATTAAGCGAATAATGTACCATGATGAAAAATGCGGCGGTAATGATTATAATATATTGATTTATCAATATAATTTTGTGTGGAATGGGCTGTCAGGGCATTTTGGCCGTGGAGAAAGGCCATTGTTTATGTAAAGTTACTATACATATACAGTTGATATGATGTAAATTAAGTTGATAACAATAACTACGCGTATTTTTTTAGTAGCTACTATTGCATTTAAAGAAAAACTTTATTCTCACAAACCATGTCACGAGATTGCGTCGCTAATATTCACAATGGTAACTTTTTAACGAAACGTTATATTAATCAGTTACTTAGCGTGAAAATAAAATTTGGTTTTTCGTTCAGGCGATATATTGATTAACGGAGTGAGTCTAACAGTAGCATCAGAGGTCGTAAGGGTTGATTGAAGTATAGTGTTGGGTCAAATACCGGGTCTTCCGGTGTCAATGAACCTAGTTGAATGTCTTTGAGAGCGATTTTCATTTCC
>JAFDDO010000075.1 GCA_019310825.1 Deltaproteobacteria bacterium
TCCCCTGGCCCATCGGTCCGGTTCCCTGATATAATACGGCAAAGCCCGCGCTATGCACACGTCCTGCTGAAACAACTAAAAGAAGTATAAGGAATTTGACAGTTACCAGTCTTTTACACATTGAAGAGACTCCTCATGAATTTATAAGACAGGATGACCGAGATATCCAACTATTTAGCTTAGAAATTTCCATTGTTCGGTGTAGTTTATATTATGATTAGGGAATTGTGAATCTATAAATGAATTAGGCATCTTTCATTTCGTGGTTTACACTTTTTGCCAAAGATCGTCTGCCCGATCGAATCAGATGACACATGTCAGTTGCCAGGCGCGAGAACCACAAAACCCGAAGCCTGAACACTGAAACCCAAATTAATAAACAAAGTTTCAGGTAGATGTAAACTACTTTTTGCCTTTAGAAGATTTATGTAGTTCAGGATACCAAGAAGTAATTATTGACGTCATGTACTATAATACATAAGCGCTAAGTTGTTTTGTAAACGTTCACAGATTACATTTATGCCGTACGGAATTGTTTTGAAAGATGAACATCGAACATCCAACGTCGAAAGAAAAACGCATATCCAATGCCGAACATTCAACGGCTATTTCTGTTTCTTTTCAGCCGTTTTGATACTCATAACGAAAATCTTAATTAATTCTTATGTTTTCTCTAAAATATCGTTTAGTAGTTCAGGTTTGCCCATTCAATATTCGATGTTGGATGTTTGATGTTCATTTTTTTCAGTAAACCTACCGCTGGCCATATTCACGATGGACTCAAGCTGGGACTGCAATAATTGATTTTCAACCCCTTGTAGTTCAATATACCCCGCAGCTTGCCGCGGGGTATATCATTGGTATCATCGCTTTCTTTTTCACTATAGCTGATGACTATCTATGCCATTGCCGTTGAAGGAACCTGTTTACTCAATATTAGCTTGTTTAGAAGTCCTTGAAATCATCGTCATCCAGGGGGATAACCTGGTGAGGTTTTACCTCCTTTGCTTTGGGGATGGCTATTTGTTTGCCCTTGCCCCTTTTTGCCTGATCTAAATGGGCCTCTCGGACCGTGTTGCCGGCCCCCTTACTTTCTGCATAATATCCAGTCTGTCCGCCTTTTAGGTCATGATGGCTGTCGGTTTTGAATACTGAAACAGAGGAAGAAAGCTCTTCTGCCGAGGCCGCACTGCCTTGAGCCACCTTGTCTATTTCTACGATGGCCCTATTTACCTGCTCGATTCCTTCTGATTGTTCCTGAATGGCAGAGGCAATCTCAGAGATTAGGCCGCTCATTTTGTGTGTACTAGCAGCTACCTCACGATATTTATGGTCGGTTTCTTGAACCAGGTCTGTCCCGTTCTTAATCTTTTGGACAATATCTTCAATGAGGTTTTCTGTATTTTGGGCTGCCTCGGCAGACCTGATGGCCAGATTTCTGACCTCCTCAGCCACCACGGCAAATCCGGAACCAGCCTCCCCTGCACGAGCCGCTTCCACGGCGGCATTCAGGGCAAGCAGGTTTGTTTGGAAGGCGATTTCCTGGATGGTTTTGATGATCTTGCCAATGTTATCACTGGCCGCTGATGTTTCTTGTAAGGAGCCTGTCAACGCCTTCATCGAAACGTTCCCCTTTTGCAGGATCTTTTCCGTAGTACTCATCAGCCTGTTCCCTTCTTCGCTGTTTTCAGTGTTCTGTTTCATCATTGATGATATTTCTTCTATGGACGAGGAAGTCTCTTCCACCGCACTCGCCTGCTCGCTGGCTCCCTCAGCTAATTGTAAGGCACTGTCTTCTACAACACCAATTGTTTTGTTCAAGTACTCAGTCATGTGAGAGAATGAATCGGCTAGAGCGGCCAATTCATCGCGAGATTTGAGGGACAAGCGACGGGTCAAATCCCCGCTTGCTATGGCGTCGGCCTGGTTCTTTAACATCTTGACAGGATTGATAACCATCCTGGCGATCAAAAAGTAGACCAACAGAATAGTTAAAAGGGAGCCGACGAGACCCATGGTCAAGTTCTTGATTCGAAGGGCAAAAATGCTTGCATGCATTTTTTCGTTGAGCTTCCTGACAACTAGTCCGCCCAAGACATTATGGCTTGAGGCATGGCAATGATAACAGCGCGTTTCATTCAAAATGGGACGCAGCACTGAAAAATATCGTTTTCCCCCTATGATCTCTTCGTAGCCTGTTTCCTGGATCTTGCCGTTACTCAACATGTTATCCATCGCCGTTGTGAGGGAAGCTTCATTAATCTGTTGGGTCAGATTTGTACCCTCCTTTTCTGTGTCGGTGGCATAGACAACCTTTTTGTCATAACCAAAGATGAGGACCTCGATATTTTTGTTGCTTTGTCTTAACTCGGCCATTTGTTTTTTGATGGTCTTGCCATCACCTCTGGACATGGGAAAAATAATACTCGTGTATATCGAATCGGCCAATTCAAGGCCCGACTCATTGGTCGTTTCCTTAACATCCTTTGTGTGATCCCACATGTTGACGTAGATGATAGAGCCAAGCACGACCAGAAAAAGTGCTGTGAGGGCACTAACCACCTTAGCCTGTAAGCTTTTGAACAATTTCCTTAACATCTTTCCATCCTTTTGTGTACGTCAGTTTATTGCCTGTAAAAACTAGTGCGCCCCGCCGTGGATCAGGGGTCTATAATCAAATGCCGCCACCCGTTCCGAGCTGTGACACGTCTCACAGTCCTTTGCTGTCAGGTCCTCATTGAGATCCCCAGGGTCCTCGGATTCTATATGGAGACTTCCGGGACCGTGGCATACCTCACATCCTGCATTTTTTAGGTGGGGGGTATCCTGTAAGGACTGAAAGCCGCCCGGCTGCCCAAATCCGGTCGTATGGCACTCAAAACATGTGCGGAATTCAGCCTCATTGAGGCCTTTTTTCATAGTTGCGATACTTTCATAAGAATGGGCTTTTTTGGCGTACGTTTTAAAGCTTTTGTATTCGCCTTCATGACACTCCTGACAAGCTTCCGAACCAACATAGGTTTTTTCGGGTGCAGCCCAGACAGGTGCAAGCGTTAGAGAGCACCATACAAGGCTCACCATTGCCACTATCCCATAGCAGAGTGTAAAACAAATCACAGGTTTCTTTTTTTCTATCATGTCCGCCTCCTTTGTTGGTTTCCCAATTCCCTTTTTTGTTTGTATCGGAATTCCATACCTGTTCGATGTCCATTCAGGACAAGTTTGTTACCATAATGTTGGAATCGTCACATTGTCTTAATATCTTTAACAAAATTATCGACCATATCCAAAAAAACTTGAATCGGCTAAGCACTGGGAAGCAGCCGATTCAAGTTTTTTTCTATTGTGTCGAAAGATATGTCATCATCATAATAATGATAAAGGAGGATATGGATGATGAAGGTTGAGTCAAAAGAAACGACAGGAGGCACAATGTCTTCATCAAGCAGAGAGGGTAAGTATCTTACCTTTGAGCTGGGTGGCGAAGAGTATGGCCTGGAGATTCTCAAGGTAAAAGAGATTATAGGTATTATGAACATTACATCTGTGCCTCAGACACCGGACTATGTAAAGGGGGTTATAAATCTCAGGGGGAAGGTCCTTCCTGTAATTGATCTTCGCTTGAAATTCAGTATGGAGCCACTCGAATACAGTGAACGTACATGTATAATTATGGTTGATATTGCAGGTATAACCGGAAAGAAAGTAATGGTGGGTATAGTGGTGGATTCTGTATCTGAAGTCTTGAATATCAAAGACGATGAAATAGAAGATACCCCGAGTTTCGGGAATAGATTAAGTACCGAGTATATCATGGGTATGGCAAAGGTAAAAGGAGGCGTCAAGATACTGCTCGACATTGATCAGGTATTGAATGCTGAAGAACTTAACATTTTAAACAAAGCGGCTTGAAACTTGAAATTGGAAAGTAGAAATTTGGGAGACTGGATATTTACAAATATGGTCTGGTACGACTTTCGTGATTGGAATACAACAGTACAAAAACATAAAGGCCCAGTTTTCAATTTCTAATTTCAACATTTCGTGAACGCTTACAAGAGAATAATCATGTTTAATAATCTTAAGTTAGGGACCAGGATAGTCAGCGGATTTGCAATTATGTTGGTCTTGCTCATTGTAATGGCTTTTGTGGGCTACAATAATATAAATCAATGCGGAAAGGTCTTTGACGACTACATAGCACTTACGAATAGACAAGACCTCACTGATGAAAAAATGGTAAAGAGCTCCAGGGAATTAATGGCCTTGGGTGATAAGCTACGTTCCGAGCAGAAAGAGCTGATGCAATCCCGGATCTCTGCGGCCAACAGTATTACGCTCATCGTGACGCTGGCAGGGATTGTTCTTGGATCACTGCTTGCCTTTTTTATTACACGTTCCATCATCAAAACCATCAACCATGTCGTTGATGGTCTATCCGATGGTTCCGACCAGGTCGCTGCTGGCTCTGGTCAGGTCTCATCCACCAGCCAGTCCCTGGCTGAGGGCGCGGCAGAGCAGGCATCGAGCATTGAGGAGACATCTTCTGCCCTGGAAGAGATGACTTCCATGACAAAGCAGAATGCGGACAATGCCGGTCAGGCAAATGCCCTCATGAAGGAGACAAACCAGGTAGTCGGCAAGGCCAATGATTCCATGTCTGGGTTGATCCGTTCCATGGAAGAGATATCCAAGGCGAGTGATGAGACATCCAAGATCATAAAGACAATCGATGAGATCGCATTTCAGACAAATCTGCTTGCACTGAATGCATCGGTTGAGGCGGCCCGCGCGGGTGAGCATGGCGCTGGATTTGCGGTAGTGGCGGAAGAGGTCAGGAATCTTGCCATGCGGAGTGCTAAGGCTGCCCAGAACACGTCAGGCCTGATCGAAGGCACTATCAAGAGTGTTAAGGATGGGTCGAGACTTTTGGCCGGGACGAATGAGGACTTCTCCAAAGTAGGCCAGAGTGTATCCAAAGCGGATGAGCTTGTGGGTGAGATTGCCGCTGCCTCCGATGAACAGTCACAGGACATTGATCAGATCAACAGGGCTGTGGCCGAAATGGACAAGGTCATCCAGCAGAGCGCGGCCAACGCCGAGGAGAGCGCTTCTGTCTCTGAAGAGATGAAAGCCCAGGCCGAACATATGAAGTCCTTTGTGGGTGACCTGGTGGCCCTGGTCGGCGAGAAGGGTGACCGTAGCGGAGCAAGAAGCAGGCAGTATGGTGTGAAGGCGTTAGGCAGAAAGGCCCTTGAGGCCTCGGTGGGAAGGGCCAAAAATAAGGCAGTAGATGCTCACGGTGCAAAGGAAGTCAGGTCTGGTGAGATCATTCCCATGGATGATGGGGATTTTAAGGATTTTTAGGTGATCAGGCTACAGTCTATCTCTCTGAATGTTAAGGGGAAAGTGGTTAGGCGAATATGCTATATGAGCTAAAGGATAGTGATTTTGAAAAGATTCGCTGCCTTGTCTATGAGAAGTGTGGTATCAACCTGCATGAAGGCAAGAAGGAGCTCGTAAATGCCCGGCTGAGTAAGCGTTTGATGCAAGGGAATTTCAAGTCTTTTGCAGATTACTATCAATATGTAACTACCGAAGAGGGAGTCAGTGAGTTTGTCACTATGATCGATTCCCTGTCTACCAATCTGACGAGTTTTTTCAGGGAAGACACTCATTTCCAGAAACTTCGCGAGATTGTGCCCAATATGATAAAGACAGCCGATAATGGTCACTTTAAGCCGAAGCTAAGGGTGTGGAGCGCGGGCTGTTCAACAGGAGAGGAGCCATACTCCATTGCTATCGTATTAAGCGAATTAATTAATGGAAATAATATAGACATGAAGATACTGGCCACTGATATCTCCACAAAGGTACTTAAGACCGCGACAAACAGCATATACCCAAAGGAAAGGACCGAGAATATTCCTGCCCAGCTACTCAGAAAATATTTCCAGATCGGTCAAAAGGGTTGGAACGGACATTATCGGGTAAAGAGGGAACTAAGGGATATTGTCAAATTCATGAGATTTAATCTCATGGAGTCCCCGCCTACGAAAGATATTTTTGACGTCATATTTTGCAGGAACGTAATGATATATTTTGATAAAAGTACACAAAATAACTTGGTGAACAGATTTTATGACTGTCTAAAACAAGGGGCTTACTTGTTTATCGGACATTCTGAAGGTCTGACGGGATTAACACATCGGTTTAAATATATTGAACCGAGTGTTTATCGCAAATAATCCTATGAACCAGATTGTAGTTGGGATCTCAGATCTGAAGGTAAGCGGGAATATAGGGGATATGTTGATCACTTACGCCCTTGGTTCATGTATCGGTGTTGCTGTTTATGATCCCGGCGTAAAGGTTGGAGGGCTTTTACACTTCATGCTTCCTGATTCATCGATTGACTGTAATAAGGCCCAAAAAAACCCAGCAATGTTTGCCAATACGGGAATACCTCTCCTTTTTAAATCCTGTTACAAGATGGGGGCTGAAAAAAAGCGGATGATCGTAAAGATTGCCGGCGGGGCCAGTATCATGGATGACATTAACTACTTTCGGATCGGTCAGAAGAACATAACCGCCTTAAGGAAGATATTCTGGAGGAATGGTGTCATAATAGATGGCGAAGACATTGGTGAAAACCATAATCGAACCGTTAAACTGCATATCTCTACCGGTAAGATCCTCGTTAAGAATTCTGCTAATGTCTTTGAGGAGTTGTAGCTACCGGAGGTTATTATGATCAGCGACAAGATCCTAAAATCCATTAATAATCTCCCTGCGTTCCCAGCAACGGTTCATAGGGTCTCGGAAGTGATCAGTGATCCCGATTTTTCAGTGGATGATCTGGTCAATACCATTAAATATGATCAGTCAATAACGGCAAATATTCTCAGAATGTGCAACTCGCCATATTTTGGTATTCGATATAAGGTAAGTTCCCTGCGTGAGGCAGTTGTTTACTTGGGACGGGAAAGCATCCTACATGTAGTCTATGCGGCAGGGACTTCAAGATTCTATAAGAAGGTCAAGGGGTACTACTGGGGGGCGGCCAAACTATGGGAACATTCCGTGGGGGTGGCCCTGATGTCCCAGATCCTGGCCAAAAAGATCTATGATCGTGAAGACAGTGGGCTTTTCACAGCAGGCCTGCTCCATGATATCGGGAAGGTTGTACTGGGGGAATTTGTCCATGAGTCATTTCAGGAGATCATGGATCTTGTCTCGAATCAGGGATATTCCTTTCTTGAAGCGGAAAAAGAGGTAATCGGCATTAATCATGCAGAACTAGGCGGAGAAATAGCGTCTCTCTGGAACTTTCCCAAAGAGATAAGAGACGCCATTACCTATCACCATCGCCCCGACTTGATGGAAAAAGGTAACGATAGCATCCCCTGGCTTATCTATCTTGCAGACCAGGCCTGTATGATGATGGGGATCGGCGGCGGCGCGGACGGTCTGGCCTACAGGGGATTGAAAGAGGTTGTCAATAAATTCGAGCTTCGCCAGAGGGACTTTGAGAAGAGTATTGTCCTGCTGTTGAAAGACCTGGATGAGGCAAAGGAATTGCTCGCCCTGGTGGATAATGAATAGCCGTGGAATTGATTTAAGGAGTTACTATGTCTTTCAATGTACTGATCGTGGATGACTCAAGGTCAATGCGTGCCGTTATAAAGAAGACCATTTCAATGTCAGGCTTTAAAATAGATCAGTGTGTTGAGGCCGGAAACGGGAGAGAGGCGCTGGATGTATTGGCAAAGTCTTGGGTGGATGTGATTATATCGGATATAAATATGCCTGAGATGAACGGATTCGAGTTTTTAGAGGAGCTGAAGAAGGACAGCCTCCTTAAAGCAATCCCCGCTATAGTAATAAGCACTGAAGGCAGTGAAAAGCGTATTCAGAATGCCTTCGAATTGGGGGCAAAGGGCTTTATAAAAAAACCTTTTTTGCCTGAAGAGATAAAAAAAGTCCTTTATGAGGTAATAGGGGTAAGTGATGAAGGAGAATATAAAGAGGATAAGAGAGACGATGACGCCTTCGATTTTTGAGGTTTTTGAAAAGATGTTCTATGTCTTTCTGGAACCTCTGGATATCAGGTACGATGAATATGATATGGAGGCTGCCATAAGTTTTGAGGGTACTATAAGTGGTGATGTCAGGATCTTATTTTCCAGGGAAATAGTAAGGGCCATGGTTCAAAACATGCTGGGGCTGGAGGGAGACGAGATTGCCGTACAGGATATGGAAGACTGCTCAAAGGAAGCGGTGAATATGGTCTGCGGGAATTTCCTGAGCAGATTTGATAGTACGAAGGTATTTAATCTGTCCGCACCAACATTTAAAGAAAGTCAACCCGAATGTTTTGAATCCGGGGAAGATATCTGCAGGATGGATTTTGACTCTGATAATGGAAAGGTAGGCGTGGTGGTGAAAATTTAGTTTTATGTAAATAAAGGATCCGTAACCTTGAAGAGGATAAAAGTACTTATTGTTGACGATTCTGCTATCGTGAGAAAGATATTTACTGAGGAACTCTCAAAATTCTCCGATATTGAGGTAGTGGGAACGGCCCCTGATCCCTATTTTGCCAGGGATAAGATCATAAAACTCAACCCTGATGTGCTTACTTTGGATGTCGAGATGCCGAAGATGGATGGCCTCACATTTCTCAAGAAGCTGATGAGGTATTATCCGTTGCCGGTAATCATGGTCAGCTCCTTGACACCACAAGGGGGAAAATTGACGTTAGAGGCCATGGATATCGGGGCAGTGGAAGTCATCGCAAAGCCTGGCGGTTCTTATACGGTCGGGGATATGAGCACGCAACTGGCAGAAAAGATCAGGGCCGCATCAAGGGTAAAAATGGTAAAGAAGGATCCGGGTAATCAACCGATATCCGTTGCTTCTGGGCCGATAAGTGCCCTTGCAAAGACCTCTAATAAAGTTATCGCTATAGGCGCCTCTACAGGTGGGACAGAGGCGCTAAAGAATGTCCTGTCCAGGATGCCTCACAATTCACCGGGGATAGTCGTAGTGCAACACATGCCGGCCAAGTTTACAACGGCATTTGCAGAGAGGTTGGATGATATTTGTCAGATCACGGTAAAGGAGGCCCAAAATAACGATACCGTTAATCCGGGGACCGCGTTGATTGCCCCGGGGAACTACCACATGATCATGAGGAGGAGCGGTGCCAGGTATTATGTTGAGGTTAAGACTGGTCCAATGGTTCACCATCAGCGCCCCGCGGTTGACATACTGTTTAAGTCAACTGCCCAATATGCGGGCCCTAATTCGATCGGCGCCATACTCACCGGTATGGGGGCAGATGGGGCGGAAGGGCTCTTAAAAATGAAGCAGGCCGGTGCGAAGACAATTGCACAGGATGAGAAATCATGTGTTGTCTTTGGAATGCCGAAGGAGGCGATAAAAATGGGTGCGGCAGACAAGGTGGTAACGTTGGATCGGGTCGCGGAAGAGATAGTGAGGATGGTATAGATAGGTTGTTTAGGCTGAAGGTACAAAAACTAACAGCCTGCAGCCTAAATACCTTCAGTCTAACTAGAGGTGGGAATTATGGAATGTGATTCTTTGATGAAGTTGATTGACGGCATGGCCTCTGAATTTTT